>JAZSJF010000085.1:0-7424 GCA_045534195.1 Clostridia bacterium
GCTACGATCCGACTTTGTCTATTCCGTGCTTGTCAAGATCGGAATAAGCATACATAACAGGCTTATCCGTCATATTTGCGGATAATATATCGGAAAGTGTAATCTTTTCGTATCCGTTGAGAAGTCTTCCCTCTCTTATGCCGGGCAATGAATGGAGCCTTACGGTAAGCCCTCTGTCATCCTCATTGCAAAAAGTGGAATACGCTCTGATAAGAGAGTCAGAAAATGCCCATACATCTCTCTGGTCCACTTTTCCGCAATCGTGATTTGTCTTACAGAGCAAATCATTTTTCATATAAGACCGTACCACCGAGTAAGGCACTACACTGTTATCTTCTTCTCTTCCAAAAGACATACTGCAACCTGCCAAATCGCAGATATCTCCGTCACCGGTAGCATCTATAAGTGCTTTTATGCCGAAATTCCTTTCACTTCCCGACGAGAATACTCTTATACCTGTTATTATGTCATCCTCGCAGTAAATTCCCGTTACCACACTTTCATACATAAGTGAAATAAGAGGATTGTCAAGAAATCTGTCAATATAATATTTTCTCTGATCAGGGTGTATGTAGTTTGTATTACATGTCCCCACTGGACTGACGGATGTAACCGAATCAATCTCCTCATACAATCCGCCCTTACCGCCGAAATAATATCCTCCAACTCCGCCCATTGTCATAGTTCCTCCGGGCGCATTGAATCTTTCTATTCCCAGTACGGTTTTTGAGTATCTTGATGCTGTTATGGCGCTCACTGCTCCCGCAGTACCAAGTCCCACTACCGCAATATCATATTCTTTGGAAAAACAAATACTCTCAAGAGGTGTTTTGACAATTTTGTTATCAATTTTTTCTATAAGTTTTATCATAAAATTTCACTTCCCATTCCCGCTCCCTCATCAAACGCCATAACAGGATTGTCATAATATGATGAAGGTGATTTGATATAGCCTGACGATATCTCTTTTGATTTAAAGGATGCTTTTTTGTACATTTCGTCTGCTATGGCAACAAGGGAAATATCCGAAGATATACTCTTAAGATATCCAAATGCTTCAATTACCTTCTTTCTCGCTTGGGGATAATCATCATCCGATGATAATTCCACCTGATAAATGGAATATTCACCAAATACGGAAATCAGGCTTATACCCTGGGATTCGGGATTTGCATTTTTTCCTTTTGTAAGGAAATTAACGGTCTTAAAGCAATATTCCGTGGCACGGGTGTCTATGATGTTTTTTGCAAAAATTTCTGATTTTCCCATAGAATTAAAAATTGTAATTATATATCCATCATCCCATTTTTTCACATTGATTATATCGGTAAGAAAAAGATAATCCGCCTTTGTTTCAATCCATCCTGAAACAAAGGGAGTCCATCTTAAAATATATGTATCATCGGTAAGATTGTTTTCTTTTAAATATGCATAAAATTTCTTTCCTTCATCTGTTTTTGGCAGATATTCCCGCACATCTCCGGGATGAAATGCATCTATGAATTCATATCCGGGTTTTGACTTTGGTTCAATTATGAGGGCATTTCCTTTATAAGCAGAACAAAGCCCCATCGAAAGAAAAGTGAAGCCAAAAATCACCAGTTCATATTTTTTCATTTTTTTGTCCTCCGTTTATTTGTTGCAATTTTAAAATATCATTTTTATCAGGTTACATCAACCGAATTTTTATTTGATTATTTCGTTTTTTTGCAAAATCATTGATTTTTCTTATTTTTTGTGCTACGCTTGATTTGGTGATAAATATGATTAACTTAAATGAAAAAACTTTTTCGGCAGAATCAACCCGCCTCTATGTAACAAAAAACAAGATGACTGCCTACAGTGATATGAGAATATGCCTTATAAAAGACGGTTGTGCCGTATGGAATATAGACGGCACTGTATATAATGTAGTCCCCGGTGATATTATAATCCTCACAGATAAGCAAAAGAGATTACTTACCAAAACTCCCGATACAGGTCTTGAGTACTTCCTTGCAAAAATAAACCGTCAGGCATTCTTAAACACATATCACCTGTCATATATTCTTGAACTTACAAAATCCAGACAATTCCTTATAAAGGATGAAGAACTTGTAAGTATAATGAAATCAATTGAGAAAGAATTTATCAACAAAGAAGAAAGATATATAAAGATGATAAGTGCCAGACTTACGGAATTCTTCATAATACTGGAAAGAAAGTTTCCCCTAAAGAATGTCACTTATACAAAAATTGACAAAAATATGATAAAAGTCCTTGACTATATAGAATCAAATATTTCAGAAAAAATCACCCTTTCCGAAATGGCGAAACTTTCGGGAATGACAGACAGTTCCTTCTCAAGACATTTCGCAAAGGTAAACGGCATAAGTTTCAAAAGACACCTTATGATAAAAAAGACAGAATATGCAATATATCTTCTGGAAAACACCGACAAATGTGTGACAGATATCGCATACGAATGCGGATTTTCAAGTATCAGCGGATTTTATGATACATTCAAAAAGGTAACGGGAAGAACGCCTAACAGAATTTCAACATTAATATAATATAGCAGAAACCGAGGATAAAACCTCGGTTTCTGCTATATTATATTAAATAATTCTTTTGCATTATCAGATGTTAATTTTGCAATTGTTTCCACATCTGTTTCTCTTAACTCTGCAAGTTTCTCTGCAATATGGTGGATATGAAGAGATGAGTTTCTCTTGCCTCTTACAGGCTCGGGAGAAAGATACGGAGAATCTGTTTCGATAAGTATTCTGTCATCGGGAACATACTTTGCCACATCAAGGATACCCTTTGCATTTTTGAATGTAAGAGGTCCTGCAAATGAAATATAATAGCCAAGATTGAGAGCAATCTTTGCAGTTTCCACACTTCCCGAAAAGCAGTGAAGCACTCCCTTTGGCACAGGATTTTCTCTTATTATATTAATCGTATCTTCTGTAGCATCTCTCATATGAATGATAACAGGCATATTAATTTCATTCGCCAGTTGAAGTTGACGCTCAAACCACTTTTTCTGCACATCCTTAGGTGAATAGTTGTAATAATAATCAAGACCGATTTCACCTATGGCTACTACCTTCTGGTGCTGACAAAGTTTTTTCAGAGTATCAATATCCGCTTCTGTCATATTTTTCACTTCGTGGGGATGTACACCAACAGAGCAATATGCAAAGTCATACTTTTCTGCAATATCTATACATTTGTACGATGAAGAAATACTGTCTGCCACATTCACAAAGTTTGAAACATTATTTTCTCCAAATGACAAAATAAGTTCATCTCTGTCATATACAAATTTTTCATCATTATAATGAGCGTGTGAGTCAAAAAACACCTTATCTCACCTCTGCTCCCGATTCTATACCAAGGTCATCAGGAGTAACAAGTGAAATCTTATCCCCTTCACCTGCCGCAAGTATCATACCTTCAGAAAGAACTCCTCTTAATTTGCATGGTTTGAGGTTTGTGATAACAACTACCTTCTTGCCTACCATTTCTTCAGGTGAATATGCCATTGCGATGCCTGAAACTATCTGTCTCACTTCATTTCCTATCTTTATCTGTGAAACAAGAAGTTTCTTTGCGCCTTCAACAGGTTTACACTCAATTACTTCGCCGACCTTCATCTGCACTTTGCAGAAATCGTCTATTGTAATTTCTTCTGCTTTGTCTTCTTCTTTTTCTTCCTTCTTGGCGTTCTTTTCTGCTTCTTTCTTTGCTGCTTCCACTTCGGCAGTAATTTCTGCAAGTTTCTTCTCTTCATCAATTCTTGCAAAGAGAGGTGTTGCTTCCCCTACTTTTGAACCTGAAACAGTTTTGCCGAATTCATCAAGTGATTCAAGAGATGTATCCTCTGCATTTATCTGAGCAAAGATTTTTTCTGCTGTTTCGGGCATAAAGGATGAAAGAAGTACACCAAGGTATCTGATACCTTCTGTAAGGGTGTAGAGAACAGTTTTGAGTCTTGGAAGTTTGTCCTCTTCTTTCGCAAGTGCCCATGGCATTGTTTCGTCAATGTATTTATTGAGTCTTCTTGCAAGATTTATGATAAGTTCAAGAGAATCTGCCACCTTGAATTCTTCCATTTTTGCAACAACCTGGTTTTTGGTTTCGATTGCGCAGTCGATTACTTCTTTGTCAAGGTCGTCGGATACACCTGTATTTTCAACAACTCCGTCAAAGTACTTGTTGCTCATTGCAACTGTACGGTTTACAAGGTTGCCGAGGGTATTTGCAAGGTCTGCATTGAATCTTGAAATAAGTGTTTCATATGTGATTGTACCGTCCTGGGCGAAAGGCATTTCACGAAGCACATAATATCTTACTGCATCCACACCGAAATGACGGGCAAGGTCATCTGCATAGATAACGTTGCCGAGAGATTTACTCATCTTTGAGTCGCCGTTGAGAAGCCACGGATGACCGAATATCTTCTTTGGAAGAGGTTCACCCAGAGCCATAAGGATAATAGGCCAGTAAATGGTGTGGAATCTCAATATATCCTTACCTATGATATGCACATCTGCAGGCCAGTACTTTTTGTAAAGATCGGATGAATTTTCTGTGTCAAATCCAAGTGCAGTGATGTAGTTTGACAAAGCATCAATCCATACATATACAATGTGATTTTTGTCAAATTCAACAGGTACACCCCACTTGAATGTTGAACGGGATACACAAAGATCCTGGAGTCCCGGTTTCAGGAAGTTATTTACCATTTCTTTTCTTCTTGATTCAGGGCTTATGAAATCAGGATTTTCTTCGATATGCTTCATAAGTCTGTCCTGATATTTGCTCATTTTGAAAAAGTATGCTTCTTCCTTTGCATTCTTCACTTCTCTTCCGCAATCGGGACATTTGCCGTCCACAAGTTGCGAAGGTGTAAAGAAGGACTCACAAGGCACACAGTAAGCACCTTCATACTCACTCTTATATATGTCGCCCTGGTCATACAGTTTCTTAAAAATCTTCTGAACCTGTTTTTCGTGATAATCATCGGTTGTTCTTATAAACTTGTCATAACTTGTGTTCATAAGATTCCAGATATCCTTTATCTGTCCCGATACGCCGTCAACATAAGCCTTCGGCTCAATACCGGCTTCCTTTGCAAGTTCTTCGATTTTTTGTCCGTGTTCATCTGTACCTGTGAGGAAAAATACATCATCCCCCATAAGTCTTCTGAATCTTGCAATAGCATCAGTAAGAATAATCTCATAAGTATTACCTATATGAGGCTTTCTTGATGTGTATGCAATGGCTGTTGTAATATAAAATTTACCCATAGTTATCATTTCCTTCTATAATGTTATATACAGAGTGTATTTTACCATTTTTATGTATATTTTGTCAAGAAAAAAAGACACTCACCACAGCCACACTTACCATTATTCCCACAAAATCTGCAATCAGGGCGCATTTCAGGGAATGAGAGATGTTTTTTATCCCCACGCTCCCGAAGTATACCGCGATTGTATAAAAGGTTGTTTCGGTGCTTCCCATTATCACCGATACCAGTCTTCCCGTATATGAATCGGGCCCGTATCTTGTAAACAAATCGGTACAAAGAGCAAGTGATCCTCCCCCCGACACAGGGCGCATAAGGGCAAATGGAACTATTTCATCGGGGATTTTAAGAATTTTTGCAACAGGGCTTATAAGTTTTATAAGCATATCCATAGCACCTGATGTACGAAACATACTTATCCCTATCATTATACTGAGCATAGGACCGAAAACATTTATAATTGTTCTGAGTCCTTCCATAACCCCCTGACCGAAGGCAGTATAGATATTCACCCTTCTTATAAGTCCCGAAATAATTATTACACTTATCATAAGCGGAATTGCATAATCCGATATACGATTTATCATATTATTCCTCTTTTCTTTTTTTCAATGCACTTTTTCTCCGTCTGCCAAAAAGCGTTGTGACAGATATAGCAATAACTGCCGTAATAACAGAAGAAATCCATACAGGGACAATGATTTCCGACGGATTTTGCGAACCGAAAGAAGTCCTTAAGGCAATGAGAGTAGATGGTATAAGTTGGATTGATGCGGTATTTAAAACCACCAGCATACACATTTCATTTGTAGCGGTTTTTTTGTCGGGATTTGTTTCATTGAGCCTTTCCATAGCATTGATACCCAGTGGCGTTGCCGCATTTCCCAGACCAAGTATATTTGCCACAATATTCATTGATATTGCCTTCTGGGCAGGTGAGTCTTTTTTTATCCCGGGAAATATAAGAGAAGTAAAGGGCGATATAAACCTCGAAAAAACACTGATAAGCCCTGACCTTTCCGCTATCTTCATCAATCCCGTCCACATACACATTACTCCCAGGAATCCCACTATTGTTTCCACCGACTGATTTGCACCGTCAAATGCCGCATTTACGGTTTGTGGTACAGTCCCGGTAAATACAGATGCAATAATGGAAGAAATTACCATAAATGCCCAGATATATCCAATCATACAACTCTCCGCCTTTTCGAATATTTTTCGATAAATTACATATTTTTTACAAAAAAGTTATTTTTGTTGACTTTAAACGAATTATAGTATATATTTATTACGAGCAACACGGAATAATATACACATTATAAATTATGCTTAAAGGAGAATAAAATGCTTAAATCAACGGGAATAGTAAGAAAACTTGACGAACTCGGAAGAATAACACTTCCTATTGAGCTCAGAAAAAATCTTAACATAAAAGAAAAAGACGGTCTTGAAATATTTGTAGAAGCAGATACAATTATTCTCAAAAAATACGAACCATCATGCATTTTTTGTGGAAATGCCCGTAATGTTACTACATATAAGGACAAAAACATCTGTCCTGATTGCCTCAGCAATCTCAAGGAATTACAGTAAATCGGTTTATACTTTCTGCCCGTTTTTGCGGGCAGTTTTTTTTATATGTCATAAAAATAAAAAATACTTGCAAATATTTCCTTATATGTGATATAATACACAATATATTAATAAATGGAGGTAACCAAAATGGGTCAGTATTATCCTATAGTTATGATGGTTGTTCTTTTTGCGGTGATGTATTTTATGATGATTCGTCCCCAGAAGAAAAAAGAAAAACTCGTTCAGGAAATGCTCGCAGCACTTGTTGTAGGTGATAAGATTCTCACAATCGGCGGTATCTGCGGAAAAATCGTTTCTATCAAAGATGACGAACTCGTTATCGAAACAGGTTCTCAGGGAGAGCCATCTCAGATAAAAATCAAAAGATGGGCTATCAGAGAAGTAACAAAACCTGCAGAAGAATAATATTTGTAATCAAATGCCTTCTTCCGGAATAATCTTTATTAAGATTAATTTTGGCGGAAGACATTACGCGCCCTAGCGCAAGTTCCCTATACGACCAATCCGATACAAATTTATTTAAAAG
>JAZSJF010000404.1:0-5777 GCA_045534195.1 Clostridia bacterium
GGTGTGAATGTAGGTTTGATTTTACCTCTGAGAATAGAAGCAGCAGCACTTGCAACTCTACCGAGTGGCTTGTCTGTAGCATCTATAATGTACCATTTTCTTTCAAGCTCATTTGGCTTTGCCATAAATGTACTCATTGAATTTACCTCCGTATTTTTTATTAGATATTAAGGCGTATTACGCCCTTTTTTTAAGCCTTATGTATTGTAATACAAAAAATAACCTTTGTCAATACTTTTTTAAAAATTTTTAATATATTATTTTTAAACTCTTTTATTCTCTGTTTTTCTTCAAAATACTCGCGTATACTCGTTTGCTATTTTCAAAAATAATTTAGACATTGACAATACCCACTCATTTTCTTATAATATATATTATATTATTATAATAAGGAAGTGTATTGATTTGAAGAAGCATTTTCAGTCGGCATCAAGGGTTATGGCGCTTCATTTTATATTTGCGATAGCCTCGTTCCTGTTTTCAAAATCATTTCATTGGTTTCTCGCCGATGACAACCAGGAACTTATTTTATCAAGACTTGTTATCTATTCTCTGATAACATCCATTCTCTATCTTTCTGCAGTACATTCTGTTATGTGGGATATAGGCAAAAAGGATAATCAGGAAGATGCGAAGCCGTATATTATGAAGGGACTTGTGCTTGGCTTGATAGTTGACATCCCGTCAGTTATTCTTCTTTTGGTTTCTGTGTTTTTCCCTGCAGGAATCATTGCAGGACTTTATAAATTCTATCAGTTTACATTCTGGGGATTTATGGCGATAGGTAACGGAAATCTGCTTTCATGTTTCCTTGTAATGTTTATAGAGCCCATCTGGTGTATGATAGTCTATATGCTCGGTCTCAAAAAAATTGATGTAGCACAGATTGTTAAAGACAAACTTGTGTACAGACAAAAATAGCCATAAATAATCAAACATAATACACTTCATTTAAACATAGAGTTAAATGAGGTGTATATTTGAATGATAATGATTATCAAAAAAAGAAAGATTATGAGTTTTTTTACTCTGATTCTTGCTGTTGTATCGGTTGTAAGTATACGGGATTATTATTCCTCTGTGACCGTATCATATGTACCGTCATACAAAAAAGTGATAGTGATTGATGCAGGACACGGAAGCCCTGATGGCGGTGCAGTGGGAATAAACGGCACTGTTGAAAAGGATATTAACCTAAAAATCGCATCAAAACTTCAATCGTTACTTGAAAGAAGCGGAGCGAAGGTTATAGTCACAAGAAGTGACGACAACGCCATACCTGAAGATAAACTCAAATCTGTCAGGGATATAAAGAAATCTGATATGAAAAACCGCCGTGACTTCAGAGAAAACTACGGTGCGGATATGTTTGTAAGTATTCATATGAATAAGTATCCTTCGGAAAAGGTTCAGGGTGCGCAGGTGTTTTATTCATCCACACCTGAAGAATCAAAAATTCTTGGAGAAACCATACAGGGAGAACTGAAACTTATCTGTGATCCGCAGAACAAACGGGTTGCAAAAAAAGCGGACAAGAATATATATATATTGAAAGAAAGTTCTGTCCCTGCAGTTATTGTGGAGTGCGGATTTCTTTCAAACAAAGCGGAAGAACAAAAGTTAAATACTGATAAATATCAGTCGCAGATAGCCTGGGCAATATACTCGGGCATACAAAAGTATTATGAACAGTAAAGGAGATAACAAAGATGAACAAAGGACAGATATCTGTACATACCGAAAATTTATTGCCGATTATCAAAAAATGGCTTTATTCAGACAAGGACATATTTTTGAGAGAACTTGTGTCAAATGCACAGGACGCTATTACCAAGTATAAGAAACTTGCATCTGTGGGCGAAGCGGAATCAGAAAATGATTTTAAGATTGAAATATTTGTAAACAAAACACAGAAAACACTTAAAATCGTTGACAACGGTATCGGTATGACACAGGATGAAGTGGAAAAGTATATCACTCAGGTGGCATTTTCCGGAGCAGAAGACTTTGCACAAAAGTATGAAAAGGCAAAGGATGAAGAAGGCACTATCATAGGACATTTCGGTCTTGGATTTTATTCTGCATTTATGGTATCTGACAGTGTGGAAATAGAAACTCTTTCATACAAAAAAGGGGAGAGCAGTGTACACTGGCAGAGTGACGGCGGAACAGAGTATGAAATAGGTGAAGGCAAAAAAGATTCAAGAGGTACAGAAATCACCCTTCATATTTCAGAAGACAGTGAAGAATTCCTGGATGTATGGGAAACAAGACGGGTGCTTGAAAAGTATTGCGGATTCCTTCCGGTAAACATTTATCTTACAGATGAAGAAAAAGAAAAGAAGGAAGATGAGGAAATAAAGCCTGTCAACGATACAAATCCGCTCTGGCTCAAAAATCCTTCCGAATGTACGGAAGAAGAGTATAAGGAATTTTATCGCAAGGTGTTTATGGATTTCAATGAACCGTTGTTCTGGATACACCTTAATGTGGATTATCCTTTCAACCTGAAGGGTATCCTTTATTTCCCCAAACTCAATCACGAACTTCAGAGTATAGAAGGACAGATCAAACTTTACAACAATCAGGTATTTATCGCAGACAATATAAAGGAAGTTATTCCTGAATACCTTATGCTCTTGAAAGGCGTTATAGACTGTCCTGACCTTCCTCTCAATGTGTCAAGAAGTTTCCTTCAGAATGACGGGTATATCGCTAAGGTAAGCGCTCATATCACAAAGAAGGTATCGGACAAGTTGAATGGTCTTTTCAAGACTGAAAGAGAAAAATATGAGGGTTACTGGGAAGATATCAACCCATTTGTGAAATACGGTTGCTTAAGGGATGACAAATTCTATGACAGAATAAAGGACAGCCTTATTTTCAAAAAACTTGACGGAAAATACATTACTCTCAAAGATATTGAAGAAGGTGACGAAAAGGAAATATACTATGTGACCGATCAGGAAAAACAGGCACAGTATATAGAACTTCTCACTGCAGAAAAAATTGAACCTGTACTTCTTACACAGGTGCTTGACAATCACTTTGTAAGCCTTCTTGAATATAAGGTGCAGGGTGTGAAATTCAAAAGAGTGGATTCTTATATTTCCGATTCACTCAAAGACGAAGCCACAGATGAGGCACTGACAGAAAAAATCAAACAGGCTTTTGAAGGAATTATTGAAGAGGGAGTAGTGTTTAAGACAGAATCTCTCAAATCTGACAAGATACCTGCTTTGTTTGTTCTTTCGGAAGAAGGAAGAAGAATGCAGGAAATGGCAAAAATGTTCGGCAACAATATGAATATGCCGAATCCTGAAGAAGCATTTGTGGTAAACAGCACTTCACCGGTGGTGAAAAAGGCTCTTGAACTTGAGGACGAAGAAACAAAGAAACTTGTACTTTGTCACATTTATGATATGGCAAAAATCTCATACAAAAACCTTACAGGTGACGAAATGAATGCATTCCTTAAGAGAAGTGCAGATATTCTTGAAAAAATTATGTAAAATTTATTAATTTCAGGTGGTTATATATGAAAAAATTGGGCTTTGCAATTGTGATATTTGTTCTGATGGTTTCATTCCTTTCTGTGGCTTTTGCAGATGGAGGCATTGAAAGCAAAGGAATATACATTGGTGTTTATGTGGACAAAAATCCTGATTTCAGAGCGGAGGATGTAACATTCAGTCTTTACAGCGAAGACGGAGTGAAACTGGGAGAGGATACTTTCTTCCTTTGCGCCGATGATACAACATATGTACTTTATTATGATGTGGATTTTGTAACAGGAGATAAATTCCTTCTGGAACTTACAAAAGGTGCGCAGGCATTTGAGATAGGCGGTAAGGAAATACCTTTGTATAATTACGGTGTCATAGAAACATATGCGATGCTCAATGAAGAAAATGAAGTTGTAATAGGAAACAGATTTGATGTAAATCTTAAATCCGGCAAGGATATTCCTATGGATATGTACATAAAAGGCTCTCTCGTTAATAGCAAAAACAGTATAAAAAGCCTGTACGGAGTGCCGTTTTGTGAGATGTACAAACTTATTGAGTATCTTTATCTGGATAAAGACTGCCTGACGGTAGACGGGGATACCGTAACTGTTGCATACGATGGCAAAACGGTTTCTGTAACTGTTGGTAAGGATGAAGTGGTGTACGGTGACGGTACAAAAGAAAATACCGGTGCCAATGCCTGGTATTATGGGGGCAAGACTTATGTTCCGGTAAAACCTTTTGCAAAGACTTTTTCTGCGGAGTTTAAGGAATATAAATCAGACTTTGCCTATGATATGGATATTTACCCCAAAAAAATCAAAGATGCAGAAAACTTTGTTATAAAAAACGGTATTGACAGCAAAACAAATTATCTTATCTGGATATCCAAAAAAGATTTCAGACTTCATCTTTTCAAAGGAGAAAAGGGCAACTGGCACCTGACAGACAGTTATCCCTGTACAATAGGTGCACCTTCCACACCTACCATTACCGGACAGTTTGATTATATAGAAAAAATTCCGAAATGGTATTATCAGAAATATTATGTAGGACCTGTTATGAGATTCCACAACGGATATGCGATTCATACAGTTCTTCTCAAATACGACGGAACAGAATATGACGGAAGAGTAGAGAAGAAACTTTCTTTAGGATGTATAAGAGTAAAGAAAAATGTAATGGAGTATCTGGCAAAGACAGTTCCGCTAAAGACAAAAATATTTATAACTGAATAAGATTAAAGGAGGTGCAGTTCAGTCTGTGAACTGCATCTCCTTTTTGTATTTTACAATTAAATTACAAAAGAATCATATTGTTGAAAATGTTATTTCAGAGTGTTATATTGAAAAAAATTGCATTTATGTGATGATATGGAGGAAATAACAATGCCTGTTGTTGATATGAGCCTTGATAAACTTTATGAGTATCAGGGAAGAACACCTTGTCCCAAGGATTTTGATGAATACTGGGATGATGCGCTTAAAGAAATGAATTCTCTCGATCCGAAAGCAGAGTTCATAAAGAAAGAATACCCGTCTAAAATCTGTGATATGTATGATTTGTATTTTACAGGTACAAAGAATGCAAGAATCCATGCTAAAGTTGCAGTGCCAAAAAATATAGAAGGCAAAATTCCTGCACTCCTTAAGTTCCACGGACTTTCAGGTGCCGCAGGAGAATGGTGCAGTCTTATAGCGCCTTGTTCTCAGGGAATGGTAGTAGCGTTCCTTGATGCCAGAGGTCAGGCAGGTGAATCTCAGGACGTTGGTGGTGTTGAAGGTACTACCTTTACCACACCGTTTATGAGAGGTATGGACGGAGATAAACACGGCCTTCTTATGAGAGATATGTTTCTCGATACTGCTCTTATGGCAAAAATCATTATGGGACTTGATTATGTGGATGAAACAAGAGTTGCTACCCAGGGCGGTTCTCAGGGTGGAGCACTCAGTGTTGCCTGTGCATGTCTGGTTCCCGAAATAAAGAAATGTATTGCGGTATATCCATATCTTTCTGATTATAAGAGAGTTTACGATATGGACCTTAATAAAGGTGCATATGAAGGTCTTAAATATTATTTCAGAAAGTTTGATCCGCTTCACGAAAGAGAAGAAGAAATTTTCACAAAACTCGGATACATAGATATTCAGAATTTTGCAAAGAGAATGAAGGCAGAATGTATGATGATGACAGGACTTATGGATACCACCTGTCCGCCTTCCACACAGTTTGCTATGTATAACAAAGTAACAAGCAAAAAGCAGG
>JAZSJF010000061.1:0-2393 GCA_045534195.1 Clostridia bacterium
TCACAGAACGACATGGCTACGATCCGACTTATATACAGAGAAGGTCTGCAAAAAACACAATATCGAACATTGGGTTAATGTAGAAACCTTCGAAAGAGATGTAAGAAAGATGTATTATCCGATACCTTTTGGAGTGCTTAAGAGAAAACTTGATATGCACGCCAAATATGCAGACAAGATGATTACATTTGAATTTTCACATTTCTTAAGTCCGCAGTCCATATATCCGTCTGCACATAATCTCAATAATCTTTATAAAGACTATTATCTTAAATAGTAACAGAAAAAGCAGTTGAAATTTTAGTTTCAACTGCTTTTTTCTAATATTTCTTTGTAAGCAATGATTTCTCCGTCTGCCTGATGGACTCCTGTGCTTCTTCCGAACGGTTGTATACTATATAGAAGTACAGAGTGTCTACGATTGCCAACTGAACAATTCTTGAGTTTAATGCAAGGATTGAATACTGCGTTTCATCTGCAGAAGTCTGAAGTACAATATCCGAATGCTTGAGAATAGGGGACTTACCTCTGTTTGTAATTGCTATTGTTGCAGCACCTTGTTCTCTTGCAGTTTTCAGTGCTTCTACTATATCCTTTGATGAACCTGAATGTGAGATGCCTATAGCCACATCTCCTTCCTCAAGATGACTTGCGGCTATAACCTGCATATGGTTGTCTGAATATGCAATGGCATTAAGACCTGCTCTTAACAGTTTGTGGCTTAAGTCTGTTGCAACTGATGCAGAATTTCCCAGACCGAATATAACTATTTTTTTCGCCTGACAAATTTTGTCTGCGGCAAGGGAAAGAGATTTTTTGTCAAGAGATGATTTGGTCTTTTCCAGTGACAAGTATATATCATTGCAGACTTTTTCATAGATTGTATATGCATCGTCTTCTGCGGTGATGTGTGTGCTTACCTGGGTTTTGCCGCTTTGATTGCCGAGTACGAATTTTAGTTCCTGATATCCTGCGAAACCAAGTCGTTTTGCAAATCGTACAATGGTTGCCTCTCCGCAACCGCACTTTTCTGCAAGGTCCACAATGGATAAAGAAATTATCTCTCCCGGATTATCAAGAATCCAGTCTGCGATATGCTTTTCTGCCTTACCCATTTTATCATAAAGAAGTTTTATGTTTAACGCTGTTTTGTCCATAATACATATGATCCTTTCATATGATTTCAAAATCACAACATATATTATATACCACAAAAAAATATTTGTCAAAATAAAAAAAATGACTTGAAATTATTTTCATTTTGTGATATTATAACTTTTGTAAAAAGACTCAAAAACGAAAATATTTCCAAAATGAGTATACTTAGATAAGAAAGGAAGAAAAAAATGACAGACTTTTTATTTGATGTTATTGCAACCGAATTAGAGGATGCAGTAGGCAGAGAGAATTGTTCTACAAGAACTATTGACAAACTTACCCACAGTGTTGACTATTTCTGGCTTTCCAGAATGTGGGCAGACAGAGGCCTCAGAATGCCTGAGGGTGACTTCATTGTTGCTCCTAAGGATGCAAAGGAAGTTTCTGCAGTTCTTAAAATTGCCAATTATTACAAAATCCCTGTTACCACATGGGGCGCCGGTGGCGGTACTCAGGGGGGTGCTATTCCTGTTTGCGGCGGTATTGTTCTTGATACAAAGAGAATGAACAAAATCTATGATGTAAATGAACAGGGTATGTACATAGAATGCGGTACCGGTGCTATTTATAAGCATATTGAATGGGCTGCAAATGAAAAAGGCTATGCTACCATGCATTATCCTTCATCACTTACATGTTCTACAGTAGGCGGATTCCTTGCACACAGAGGTATAGGTGTATCATCTACAAAATACGGCAAGATTGATGATATGGTTCTTCAGATGGAAGTTGTTCTTCCCAACGGTCTTATTGTAGAAACAAGCCCTGCACCAAAACACGCTGCAGGTCCTGACCTGAATCAGATATTTATCGGTTCTGAAGGTACTCTCGGTGTTATGACAAAGGCTCAGATGAGAATATATGAACAACCTGAGTCCCGTCAGTTCAGAGGATTCCTTTTCCACAATATGACAGATGCTTTTAATGCGGGTAGAGAACTTCTCCAGAAATTCAAACCGTCAGTTATGCGTCTTTATGATGAAGCGGAAACCGCATCCCTTATCAAAAAGATTGTCGGAGTTGAAAAGAAGGGTGCATTTATGAATATTGCCATTGAAGGTGTGAAGGAAATGGCAGACCTTGAGATGAAAATCCTTCTTGAAACATTTGCAAAATACGGTGCAGAGGACCTTGGTTCAGAATATGGTGAAAAATGGTGGAAAGAAAAGATTACTTTCTTCTATCCTGGACATATGATGGATATTCCTCAGTGCTTCGGTACAATGGATACAATT
>JAZSJF010000312.1:0-1831 GCA_045534195.1 Clostridia bacterium
CCCTAAAATCAGACAAAAAGAACCATTGTATGTTCATCATCCCAACCTATCTCATAAGTTCTGTTCTCTTTATAATATTATCCTGAAGTCCCGGTGAGATATTTACAAAGTGCTCACTGTATCCACCCACACGGACAATAAGATTTTTATACCGTTCAGGATGTTTCTTCGCTTCTTTCAGTTCCTCCGAGGATACCACATTTACAGATAATTGTTGTCCGCCGTTCATAAGATATATCTTTGCAAGAGAAATAAATTTGCTCATCCCGTCTTGTGAATTAAATATCTCTTTATTGAACTTCATCTGCAACACAAGTCCGCTTTTTGCAAGTTTGTGGTCAAAGGATAATACTGAATTCATCAAAGCAGTAGGACCTTTCACATCGCATCCCGGTACTGCTCCGATACTTTCTGAAAACAAATCCGAAGTGCTTTTTTTGCCGTTTGGCATAGACCCGGTATTTTCTCCGTAAGCGGCTGCACGTTGGAATGTACTGCATCCGAGACCATATACACCACCTCGCCATGTATTTATTGTAAGAAGATATCTTGCGAAAGACTCTGCAATATATTTGTATATACTGTCCACATCATCATATCCGTTACCGAATTTATGATAAGAACTGAAATCTCTCAACAGTTCTTCATATCCTTCAAAGTCCTTATCAAGAGCCTCTTTAAGTTGAGATATACTGTATTTACCTGTATCATAAACATAATGCTTTATTGCCGCAAGAGAATCTGCGGTATCTGCCGCACCTTCCATAAGTATCTGTCCGTTATTGTACAGTGCACCACCGGCTTTGTGGTCTTTACCCCTTTCAATACACCCTTCTATCATATTTGAACGGTATGGGTTCGGAGCATAAACAGAATACAATTGCTGGGATCTGTTTGCCATAGATGTGATTACATCAGTGAAATGTCTCACCTGACAATCATAAGCGTCCATAAGTTTGTCAAAGGTATCAAATGCAGAGGCATCCCCCACCTCACAACCGATTTTTTGACCGCTTTTTTCACATATACCATTATACAATGCAAACCTCAGGCATTTGGCAAGATTTAATTCACCATCTTCCAATCCCATATGAGATTTACCGAATATATCTATCTGATTGCATCCGTTCATACAATAATTATGTGAATCGGTATTATTTATCCCCAATTGTTCCAACGCAGGACATACCACCTCGTCACTGTATATTGCAGGCATACCTATACCCGTAGCAATTGTTTCGGCAATACTTTGCCACAGATTATCAGGAGTATTTCTGTGCACACGAACAGTGAGATTAGGTGTATTGTATTTATATTTGCGAGCAGTTTCAAGTATATCAAAGGTAAGTTGATTTGACTTATCACATAAGTTTTCATCACTTCCGCTTAAACACAGATTCCATACTCTGAACTTTTTGAAAAGTTCCCATAGTTTTTCAAGGCAGATTTTTCTGTCATCTTCATCAGATTTAAGATAGAAATCTATCATATACTGATCAAACCTTCCCGGCGAATCTATACCGTCAAAGGAAAATTCCAGCCAGAAAAACTGACAGGCTTCAAAGAAATCTCTCGGTGGGTTTACGGGAATATTGTCAAATGTTTTTATAATACGATTTAAGATTTCAACATCCTTTTCATCACAACTATCCAGCATATCCTCAGCCAGTTTCTTATATCTTGCGCCAAGGATTTCAAGTGCATCAAGAGAAATTTCCGATGCGTCATAAAATTCCTTCTTATCTTTGTTTATTTTTCTGAATTTATTTATCTTTTCTCTTAATCCTTTTGTTCCATTTAAGTCGGAGGCCAAGCGGTCTTAGGAAGACAA
>JAZSJF010000449.1:0-3941 GCA_045534195.1 Clostridia bacterium
GTCAAATGTTTCGGGAATACCTTTCATAATCGGGTGGGATGGATTGATATTCCAGAGTCTTTCTTTGCTTGGTTCTCTCCATTTAAGATTACAGGTTGTTCCCATAAGTTTTTTGAAAAGTTTGGAATGATGTGCGGAATGAAGGAATATTGCACCCATTCCTTCTATGATGTGATTGTAGCATCTTTCCACCACATCATCAGGCACAAATTTATGAGCCATATGTCCCCACCAGATAAGTACATCTGTATCACTGAGTATTTCATCAGAAAGACCTATATCTTCCTTTACTTCAAGATTTTCATCAAACAGTGTTACACATCTTACACTTATTTCATCACTTTCGAGAAATCCCTTAAGGGTATTGTGTATTCCTTCAGGGTATACATCAATTGCTTCCTTTTTGCATTGTTCGTGCTTGTATTCGTTAAAAACAGTTATCTTTATCATAGTATATACCTCCTTTGTAATCGTTTACAATACACATTATATCACACACTGCTTTTAAAGTCAATGTTATAATCCCGTATATATGAAAAAAATGTTAAAAAGTTTTACAAAAAATGTTGACATCTTGAAATTATTATGTTATAGTTTAAAATTGAACCCTTATCTGGGATAACTATGCCCTTTTTTGGTATTTGTGCGTGATTTTGGGCACAATATCTGGGATTTTGGCATCCTGATAAGAAGAGTCGAAACAGTTATCACTTATTAGTTTGATGTTGCGGATTATTCTTTGAAGCAATATTTCATCCTGGGAAATACGGAGAGGATATTTAGTTGGATTATCCATCTCAAAAATCGTATTTGTTTGACTTCCGACAATAAAAAAATGAGGTGAATTGTTTTATGCTAAAACCTGTCAAATTAGGCAGCAGCACTTTGCATCCGGTTATGTACGGCAAGAATGAACGTATGAGTTATTCTAAAATCGGCGATGTTTCCGAAATGCCAAACCTTATCGAAGTGCAGAAGGATTCATATGACTGGTTCCTTAAAGAAGGTTTGAGAGAGGTACTTCACGATGTAAGTCCTATTTCTGACTTTTCCGGAACACTTTCATTGGAATTCACAGATTATTATTTGGAGGACAACCCTAAGTACACTATTGAAGAGTGTAAAGAAAGGGATGCCACATATTCAAAACCTTTGAAGATGAAGGTGAAACTCATCAACAAAGAAACCGGTGAAGTGAAAGAACAGGAAATCTTCATGGGCGAATTCCCGCTTATGACAGATCAGGGTACTTTTATCATCAACGGTGCAGAGAGAGTTATTGTCAGCCAGGTTGTAAGAAGCCCCGGTATATACTACTCAATGCAGTTTGATAAACTTGGTAAAAAACTTTACAGTGCACAGGTTATTCCAAACCGTGGTGCATGGCTTGAATACGAAAATGACTCAAATGATGTGTTCAGTGTAAGAGTGGACAGAACAAGAAAGATTCCTGTTACTGTTCTCATCAGAGCATTGGGTATCGGTACAAATGCTCAGATTCTTGAACTTTTCGGCGAAGACGAAAAACTTATCGCAACACTTGAAAAAGACAGCACACAGAGTCAGGAAGAGGCTTTGATTGAAGTATATAAAAGACTTCGTCCGGGCGAACCTCCTACAGTAGAAAGTGCCACATCTCTCATCAATGCTATGTTCTATGATGCTAAGAGATATGACATTTCAAAAGTGGGCAGATATAAATTCAATCTGAAACTTGCTATCGGTGCAAGAATCAAAAACTTCATTGCTGCAAGAGATATCATTGATGCCGAAACAGGTGAAGTATTTGTTAAAAAGGGCGAAATGATTTCTGCAGATGCTGCTCAGAATATCGAAAAAGCAGGTATCAACGTAGTATTCCTTCAGTATGAAGACAAAGAAATCAAAGTATTCTCAAACGGTATGGTTAACCTTTGTGACCATGTTCCATTTGATGTATCTGATCTTAAGATCAAAGAAAAGGTAAGATACGGAGTTCTTAACGAAATCCTTACACAGTTTGAATCGGAAGAAGAAATCAAGGCAGAAATTCTCAAACGAATTGATGACCTTATTCCTAAGCATATCATTATTGATGATATCCTTGCTTCCATCAACTACCACAACAACCTTTCCTACGGTATGGGTACCACAGATGATATCGACCATCTTGGTAACAGAAGAATCAGAGCCGTTGGTGAACTTTTGCAGAACCAGTTCAGAATCGGTCTTGCAAGACTTGAAAGAGTTGTAAAACAAAGAATGACAATTCAGGATATAGACGGTGTAACACCTCAGGCGCTTATCAATTCACGTCCCGTTGTTTCTGCTATCAAGGAATTCTTCGGTTCATCACAGTTGTCACAGTTTATGGACCAGAATAACCCACTTGCAGAACTTACACACAAAAGACGTCTTTCTGCCCTCGGTCCCGGCGGTCTTTCCAGAGAAAGAGCCGGTTTCGAAGTCCGTGACGTTCACTACTCACATTACGGCAGAATGTGTCCTATCGAAACTCCTGAAGGTCCGAACATCGGTCTTATCAACTCACTTTCAACATATGCAAGAATCAATGAATACGGTTTCATTGAAGCAGCATACAGAAAAGTGGATAAGGAAACAGGCGTTGTAACAGACGAAATTGTTTATATGACAGCCGATGTTGAAGACACTTATAAGATTGCACAGGCAAACGAACCTTTGACAAAGGACAATAAGTTTGTAAATGACAATATTATTGTTCGTGACAAAGATGAATTTATCGAAATTGACAAATCTCAGGTAGACTTCATGGACGTATCTCCGAAACAGCTTGTTTCGGTTGCTACTGCTATGATTCCGTTCCTCGAAAACGATGACGCCGTTCGTGCCCTCATGGGATCAAACATGCAGCGTCAGGCAGTGCCTCTCTTAAATCCTGAATCACCTATCGTAGGTACAGGTATGGAATATAAGGCAGCCAAGGACTCAGGGGTTTGTGTACTTGCGAAAGAAGACGGTGTTGTTCACTCAGTTGATGCGGACAGAATCGTTATCAAATCCAAAAACGGTGACTTAAAGACATACAAACTCATTAAGTTCCTCCGTTCAAACCAGGGAACATGTATCAATCAGAAACCTATCGTAGAAGTAGGCGAAAAAGTTTCTGCAGGTGACATTATTGCAGACGGTCCTTCCACATCAAACGGTGAAATTGCCCTCGGCAGAAACATTCTCATCGGATTTATGACATGGGAAGGTTACAACTACGAGGATGCTGTTCTTATTAATGAAAGACTTGTAAAAGAAGATATATTCACATCTGTTCATATTGAAGAATATGAATCAGAAGCAAGAGATACAAAACTCGGTGCAGAAGAAATCACAAGAGATATTCCTAATGTTGGTGAAGATGCACTCAAAGACCTTGATGAAAGAGGTATCGTAAGAATCGGTGCTGAAGTAAGAGCAGGGGATATCCTTGTTGGTAAAGTTACACCTAAGGGTGAAACAGAACTCAGTGCAGAAGAAAGACTTCTCCGTGCTATCTTTGGTGAAAAGGCAAGAGATGTAAGAGATACCTCACTTCGTGTTCCTCACGGTGAAGCAGGTATTGTTGTAGATGTTAAAATCTTTACCCGTGAAAACGGCGACGAACTCCCTCCCGGAGTTAATCAGCTTGTTCGCTGCTATATTGCCCAGAAGAGAAAAATCTCCGTTGGTGATAAAATGGCAGGACGTCACGGTAACAAAGGTGTTATTTCCCGTATTCTTCCCGAAGAAGATATGCCGTTCTTACCTGACGGTACACCTCTCCAGATTGTTCTTAACCCTCTGGGCGTACCTTCACGTATGAATATCGGTCAGGTACTTGAAGTGCATCTTGGTTATGCAGCAAAAGCACTTGGCTGGAAGATAGCTACACCTGTATTTGACGGTGCAACTGAAGAAGACATCCAGGAAACACTTCGTCTTGCAGGCAA
>JAZSJF010000438.1:0-1846 GCA_045534195.1 Clostridia bacterium
CCTCCAGATAAGCATCCGCCCCCATTGCAATACTTACACAGTATTCATCCTCATCATCTGGTATGTTCATCCTGCGGGATTCAGGATACATCAGTTTATGCTCGTCCACATAATTATCGTCTATATATTCCTCAATATCTGCAAAAAGTTTTTCGCTTATCATATACGCGTTTTTATCAAATATCACTATATAAACAGTCATATCATTCAAAAGTAAAAATTCTCTTATTTCGTCTATGGCAATTTTTATCGCTTCTGCTTTAGGATAACCGTATATACCTGAAGAAATAATTGGAAATGCAACTGTTTCGCACTTGTTTTCTTTCGCGATTATGAGTGATGTTGTATAACAGGATCTCAGCAACTTCTCTTCGTTATGCTTCCCGTCTCTGTATCTCGGTCCGACTGTATGAATAACATACTTATAAGGAAGGTTATATGCTTTTGTAATTTTGGCATCCCCTGTATTGCAACCGCCAAGTTGCTCACACTCTTTGAGAAGTTCCGGACCTGCCGCACGGTGAATACAACCGTCAACACCTCCGCCTCCCAAAAGAGAATTGTTTGCAGCATTTACTATAGCATCAACCTTCATTTTGGTTATATCCTGTCTTATTATTTGCAATGGCATAAAATCACCTTAAACTTTTGTAAATTTTAATTAGTACTGTTTTACCGTCATAACCTATTATATTTTGCATAATATTTAATTTATTATCTTTGCAATAAGTTGGTTCAATATAACTGAAAACCTGTTTATCCACTTAAATCTTCCACTCTATATCACCAAGAGTAAGGTCGTGGCCTTTCTGCAATTCTTCAGGAAGGTCTGCCATATAGTCACCGTAATTGATTCTGAGATATTCGTCATATCCTTTAGGTGCAGGATATGCGGCGTCTTCAAACCAAAGCGATTCCTCGCCGTCAAAAAGAAGATTCCTTTTAACTATCTTTACTCCTTTACAACTTACCATTACATATTCTGTATTGTCTGCATGAAGATTCAGAATTCCCAGTACAAATTTGAAATACAGATGTCTAATACAAATCGGTATTTTTTCCAATAACCGAACAAAAAATCCGTGTCCCTCTTCATATTTTGTGAACTCTGCCACAAGCATCTTTCCCGCAACTTTGTAAAGAAAATATTCTATCTTTCTCAGAACTGCATTATTACTTACGGAATATACCGGAAAAATGTCTATGCATATTCCCCAGTTGATAGGCATATCCTTGTATCTTACCGGTCTTGAAAGAGTTTCTTTGTTTCTGATTTTTGTCCAGGCTACAGGAAAGTGTTTCTCTATAAAGCAGTTTGTGATTTTGTATTTCTTATCCGCTTCCGATTCAAACACACGGAGAAGTTTTTTTAACTCTTTATATGTAATAAGAAGGTCAATATCATCATCCCATGGGATAAACTTCTTATACTTCACAGCGCCAAGCAGAGTACCCTGACCGAGAATATACTTTATATTATGCTTTTTTGCTATTCTGTCAAATTCTTTGAGCATATCATATTCAATCAACTGAACTTTTCTTAGCATATCACTCATTTCTTCACCGCCTTTTTGTTTAAAAATCTCCCTGCAAGTGACTTAAATGCCCTGCTCCTTCCGTAAATGACAAAAATCATCACAGTGTATATCACCACGGCACACATTCCCGAAAGAATAAGTCCCCAAAATCCTTCAACACTGATTGTACCATTTACAAAATAAGCCAGGAAACATCCGATAAATGCCACTGCGGTATAGCCGAAATATTCCGCCCAGTGTTTCTTTGACGACATTTCAAGTTTGTACTTGTGAACCGCCATTATCTCCCACCATACGCAAACAGACAC
>JAZSJF010000206.1:0-1697 GCA_045534195.1 Clostridia bacterium
ACAAATATTGTTTCAGATGATATAATGTATCTAACATGAATAGAATAATAATGTGAAAGTGGCTTTCGGCCCACTCTCAACGGTTTGTGTAGAGAAAATTCTTATTTAAGGAATGATTTGATGGCGAAGAAAAAAATTACAGATGTGATATGGGAGATTGCTGAGCCTATCGCAAAGAAAAACGATGTACTTATATTTGATATTGAGTACAAAAAAGAGGGATCTGATTATGTCTTAAGGATATATATCGAAAAAGAGGCTCTTGATGAATATATTTCAATCACAGATTGTGAAAATGTATCCAGAGAGTTGAGTGATGCCCTTGATGCGGCAGATCCTATTGAAAATCAGTATCTTCTTGAAGTGTCAAGCCCGGGACTTGACAGACCTTTGAGAAATGAAGCAGACTTTGAGCGATTTAAAGGATGCCTGATTGATGTGGGACTCTATAAAGCCCTTAACGGATCAAAGGTAATCTCAGGTACACTTGAAGGATTTGAAAACGGAGAGATTATAGTAGATGACGGAAAAGAAATTATCCGTATCAATCAGAAAGAAACTTCATATTGTAAAAAAGCAATAGTATTTTAAAATAAATTTCAGATGGGAGAGATTAAAAAAATGAACAAAGATTTTATTTTGGCTCTTGAAGAAATCGCAAAAGAAAAAAATATTTCAAAAGATATTCTTCTTGAGGCTATCGAAGCGGCTTTGGTTTCAGCGTACAAAAGAAACTACAACACAACAGAATCAAATGTGCTTGTAAACATTGACAAAGAAAAGGGTAATGTGAAGGTGTATATCCAGAAGGAAGCAGTGGAAACTGTAGAAAACCCACTTACACAGATTCAGATTGAAGAAGCACAGAAAATCAGCAAGAAATATCAACTTGGTGATATCATAAATATCGAAGATACACCTGCAAACTTCGGAAGAATCGCTGCACAGACTGCAAAGCAGATCGTAATGCAGAGAATCAGAGAAGCAGAAAGAACACTTGTGTTCTCGGAATTTTCTGATAAAGAAGGCACAGTTGTTATCGGTAATGTGCAGAGAATAGAGAAGAAAAATATATTCCTTGATGTAGATAAAACAGAAGTTCTTCTTCCTCAGAATGAACAGGCTCCGGGAGAAAACTATGAATTCCATCAACTTATCAAGGTATTTGTAACCGGCGTAAAGAAATCAACAAAGGGCCCTCTCATCACAGTATCAAGAACAAGACCGGGATTGGTAAAGAAACTTTTTGAAGAAGAAATTCCTGAAATAAAAGACGGTATAGTAGAGATCAAATCTATCAGCCGTGAAGCAGGTTCACGTACAAAGATGGTTGTATGGTCAAATGACGAAAATGTTGATCCTATCGGTGCTTGTATAGGTACAAAGGGTACAAGAATCCAGAACATTATTGATGAACTCAACGGTGAAAAGATTGACATAGTAAAATTCTCAGAAGATCCTGCAGAATTTATCAGAGCATCTTTAAGTCCGGCAGAGGTTGTTTCTCTTGATGTAAACACCGAAGAAAAAGAAGCATATGTTATTGTTCCTTTTTCACAACTTTCACTTGCTATCGGTAAAGAAGGTCAGAATGCTCGTCTTGCAGCAAGACTTACAGGTTACAAAATCGATATAAAAAGCGATCAGCAGTAATTGAAGGTGATAAGATTGAAAGGATTAATCAATCACAGAACCTG
>JAZSJF010000390.1:0-8606 GCA_045534195.1 Clostridia bacterium
CAGGGGGGATAACCTCATCTGCAATAGACGGAATTAAATGCGCATTGAGTATTATTGATAAATATATTACTTGAAAAAATATGCATTTTGTGATAAAATAATTAATTATCTTAACTTGGGAGAAATAATATGTCAAAATTAGTTGGTATTATTGCTGCTATGAATATTGAACTTGATATGCTCAAAAGTGAAGCAACAGATAAATCAAGTCAGATTATAAGCGGAATAGAATTTACAAAAGGAAAAATAAACGGGCATGATGTGGTTATGGCTGTTTCGGGAGAAGGTAAGGTAAATGCATCAATGTGTGCAGAGGCTATGATACTCAAGTATTCTCCGGATATGGTTATAAACACAGGTGTGGGCGGTTCACTGAATATTAATCTCAATATAGGAAATATTGCCATTGCCGAAAGTGTGGTTCAGCACGATTATGATATTTCATTTCTCGGATGGCCATTGGGGATGACTCCATATGGCGCAAGAACCGATGATAAGCCATGGGGAGTGGATGCAACCGTTGAAATAAAATGTGATGAAACAATTGTCAGTGCATTTGACAAGGCTACAAAGACTCTGGGCATTCACACATACAAAGGTGTGATTGCAAGTGGTGATCAGTTTATAGCAGATTCATCAAAAAAAGATTTTATAGTTAATAATTTCAATGCGGTATGTTGCGAAATGGAAGGCGGTGCTATCGGTCAGGTAGCAAGACTCAACAATGTGCCATTTGGTGTGGTACGTGCCATTTCCGACAATGCAGATGAAAAAGCGGTTGTGTATGAATTCAATGCGGTAGATGCGGCAAAGAATTCCATCGCCGTTACAAAAGAATTTTTAAATATTATAGATAAATGATTCGGAGGATAAAACCATGTCAAAGATTATTCTTACCGGTGACAGACCTACCGGCAAACTTCATATAGGACACTATGTAGGTTCACTTAAGAGAAGAGTGGAACTTCAGAACTCAGGAGAATTTGACAAAATATATATAATGATTGCAGATGCTCAGGCGCTTACAGATAATGCAGACTATCCCGAAAAGGTAAGACAGAATGTGATAGAAGTAGCACTTGACTATCTTTCATGCGGTCTTGATCCGGAAAAAAGTACACTCTTTATTCAGTCACAGATTTCAGAACTTACAGAACTTTCATTCTATTATATGAATCTTGTTACTGTTTCAAGACTTCAGAGAAACCCTACCGTAAAGTCAGAAATACAGATGAGAAACTTTGAAGCAAGTATTCCCGTAGGGTTCTTTACATATCCGATAAGCCAGGCGGCAGACATCACAGCATTTAAGGCAACAACTGTTCCTGTAGGTGAGGACCAACTTCCTATGATAGAGCAGACAAAGGAAATTGTAAGAAAATTCAACCAGGTATACGGCGAAACTCTTACAGAGCCTGAGGTACTTCTTCCGTCAAATGCGGCATGCTTAAGACTTCCCGGTACAGACGGTAAGGCTAAAATGAGTAAATCTCTGGGTAACTGTATATATCTTCCTGATACAGAAAAGGATGTTAAGCAGAAAGTAATGGGTATGTTTACTGATCCGAATCATATCAGGATTGAAGATCCCGGTTCAATTGAAGGAAACACAGTGTTTACATATCTTGATGCATTCTGCAAAGATGAACATTTCGGTCTTTACCTTCCTGAATATCAGAACCTTGATGAACTTAAGGAACACTATCAGAGAGGCGGACTCGGAGATATGAAGGTGAAGAAGTTCTTAAACGCTGTTCTTCAGGAAGAACTTGCACCTATCAGAGAAAGAAGAAAGGAATTTGAAAAAGATATTCCTTATGTGTACGAAATATTGAAAAAAGGCACAGAAAAAGCAAGAGAAGCCGCATCAGAAACATTAGCAGATGTTAAAGCGGCTATGAAAATCAATTATTTTGATGACGAGGAATTAATCAGAGAACAGGCTGAAAAATATTCAAATAGGTAATAGAAATCAAAATCAAGGAGATGTAAAAATTATTTTTTACATCTCTGCTGATTTAAGGAGGATGTTATGCAGAATTTCGTATATCATACACCTACCAAGGTGTTTTTTGGCAAAGATACTCACAAAAATGTTGGTGAAATAATCAAAGAATACGGATACAAAAAGATTATGATGCAATACGGCAAATCCAGTATCAAAAAATCCGGTCTTTATGATGAAGTGGTTAAGTCCCTCAGAGATAATGATATAGAATTTGTGGAAATGGGAGGAGTTGATCCTAACCCAAGACTTTCATTTGTGTATGATGCAATAGAAGTTGCAAAAAAAGAAAATGTGGAATTTATCCTTGCAGTAGGCGGAGGAAGTGTAATAGATTCCTGTAAGTTTACTGCTCTTGGTGTTAAATATGACGGCGATGTGTGGGACTTTCCTACCGGAAAAGCAGTACCGCAGAATGCCCTTCCTGTAGGATGTATTCTTACAATATCTGCCGCAGGAAGTGAAATGAGTAAATCTGCAGTAATAACAAATACCCAACTCAAAGAAAAAAGAGGATGCGGAACAGAGTTTAACAGATGTACATTTTCCATTCTGAACCCTGAACTTACATATTCCGTAAGTCCGTATCAGACTGCCTGCGGTATAGTAGATATGATGACTCATACTATGGAAAGATATTTTTATCCTGTAGAACCAACACCGCTTACGGACAGTATTTCCGAAGCATTGCTCAGAAATATTATCTTAAGTGCAAAAGTAGTTATGAAAAACCCGTCCGATTATGAAGCAAGGGCAAATCTCATGTGGGCTTCATCCCTCAGTCATAATGATCTTACCGGATGCGGAAGAGCACACGCTCTTGCAGTTCATCAACTTGAACATGCACTCAGCGGTGAATATGAAGATGTACCTCACGGAGCAGGTCTTGCACTTCTTTATCCAAAATGGGCAAGATATGTATATAAATATGATGTGCCGAGATTTGCGCAGTTTGCAAGAAATGTGTGGGGTGTAGAAGAAGCAGATGATGAAAAAGCCGCACTCTGCGGAATAGAAGAAATGGAAAAGTTTTTTGAATTTCTCGGTATGCCGGCTCATCTGTCAGATTTTGAGATTCCGGATACCCCATCAGAGGTTTATGCAAATCTCTGTACCCACGGTAAATCAAGAGTGATTCCTTCGGTTATCGACCTTGATTACGACAGGGTAAAAGATATATTTGATATGTGTATATAACGAAATTTTTTGGAGTGAATTATTATGTTTGATGTAAAAAAGACTACAGAAGAATGTGTTGAGTGGATAAGAGATTTTTTTGAAAAAAACGGAAAGGATTGTAATGCCATTGTTGGTATCTCAGGCGGTAAGGACAGTTCCGTTGCGGCGGCTCTTTGTGTGGAAGCCCTCGGCAGAGAAAGGGTAATAGGTGTGCTTATGCCATGCGGCAATCAGCATGATATAGATATGGCATATCTTTTGTGTGAGCATCTTAAGATAAAGCATTTTGTCGTAAATGTAAAAGAAGCCATAGACTCACTTGTAAAAGCATTTCCCGAAGAAATCACACTGTCTTCCCAGTCAAAGACAAATCTTCCTCCAAGAATCAGAATGTCCACACTCTATGCCATAGGTCAGAGTTATAACGGCAGAGTGGTGAATACCTGCAATCTTTCAGAGGATTGGGTAGGGTATTCTACCCGTTACGGTGATGCGGCAGGAGATTTCTCTCCTATGTGCAATCTTACCGTTACGGAAGTAAAGGAAATAGGCAGATATCTCGGACTTCCTGATGTGCTTGTTGACAAAGTGCCTATAGACGGTCTGTGCGGCAAGACAGATGAAGAAAATCTCGGATTCACCTATGCGGAACTTGACCGTTATATAAGAGAAGGTGTAATAGAAGATGAAGAAAAGAAAAAGATTATTGATACCAAACACAGAAACAATCTTTTCAAACTTCAACTTATGCCATCTTTTGATCCGAAAATCCGCACTATATAAGGAGAGTAACCATGACTGACAAAATGATTGAGAGAATAAACCAACTTTACAAAAAATCAAAAGCCGAAGGACTCACAGATGAAGAAAAGAAGGAACAGGCAGAATTAAGACAAAAATATGTTCAGTCTTTCAGACAGAGTCTTATGGGTACTCTTGATAATGTGTACCTTGTGGATGAAAAAGGAAATCAGGAAAAACTCAAAAAGAAATAAAATTTTGTGAGGTAAAAACAATGGAAGACAATAAGGAAATTTTTACTGAAGATGTGTTATGTACGGAAGAAACATCTGAAGAAGTTTCATATGAAACCCAAAGTGAAATTGCAGAAAATGTAATACCTCAACCTGCTCCTGAAACTATCGCAGAAGAAAATGACACAGTTTGGGAAGAACAACCGTTGCAAAGTGAAGAAGTAACTGAGGATAAAGACTTTGATTATTCAGAAGTTTCTTATCTTCCGCCCAAAGAAGAAAAGACGAGGTTTAATTTTGCACCACTTTTGTGGGGAGCAGTTGCAGTTATTGCAGCGGTGATTGTTGTGATATCATCACTTATAAGTTTTATAAACCGCCCTGCCGATATAAATCTTTTCGGAGAGTCCGGTCTTATTCCTGCAAAGGATGACGGGAAGTGGGGATTCATTGACAAAAAAGGTACTTTTGTAATATCACCCCAGTTTGATTATGCAACAGAGTTTGAAGACGGATATGCAAAGGTAAAATCAAATAATAAGGCAGGTATTATCAATGACAAAGGACATATTGTAGTGCCTTGTCAGTATGATGATGTACTGTTGTTTTCTGACGGAATGGCGGCGGTTCTTTATAACAGAAGATGGGGATATGTAGATGAAGACGGCGATCTGAGAGTTCCTATGCAATATGAAGATGCAAGGGAGTTTTCCAAAGGAAGAGCACCGGTAAAAAGCGGAAATAAATGGGGATACATAGACAAGAACGGGGAACAGGTGGGCTCATTTATATATGATGATGCATATGCCTTTTCAAAAAACGGACTTGCTCTTGTAAATAACGGGGGCAGATACGGATATGTAAATACCCGTTCAAAGATAAAGATTGCCGCAATCTATGATATTGCAGAAAGTTTCAATGACGACGGATATGCCACTGTTACACTGGGAAATTATATGGGTGTCATTGATAAAGGCGGTGATTATGTTATCCCGCCCGAAGTGAAAACAGTGCAATGTGCAGAGGATGATACTTTTATTGTAAGAATTGTCAATGGCGGATATGGTGTGATAGACAAGGATCTTGACTGGATAATCGAGCCTGAGTACAACGAGATTGCATCATACAAAGATGAGGTCGCTCTTGTCAGAAAGGGAAATCTATGGGGATATGTGGATTCGGATAATGACGAGATAACTCCATTTCAGTATGTTTCGGCAAGACCGTATTCAAAAAAGGGGTATGCTATCGTTGGAGACGGGAAGAAATACGGCATCATAGATGATGACGGAGATACAGAACTTCCTCCTATGTATGATGAAATAGGAGATTTTATCTCAGAAATTACATATGCAAAAGTAGGAGATAATTACGGCTTTATAAACAAAAAGGGTGACTTTATGGTTCAACCGCAGTTCAAGGAAGCCTCTGATTTTTATGATGACGGTTTTGCCATAGTTCTTGACAGAAACAAAAGATATACTCTTATAAACAAAAAAGGTGAATCTTTTGGTAAATCCTTTGAAGGTATTATGGGTTATCACAAAAAATGCTGTAAGATAAGCGGATGTTTTGAGGAGTGTATGTTTGACAGTACATATTGCTATGAACATTCAAGTTTGCTCAAATAAAAGTGAAAAAACAAATATTACAGGTTAATATTGAATTTAAGACAGGGAATCGTTTTTTAAGCGGTTCCCTTTGATTTTTTTAAAATATTTATAATTTTTTTGTTTTTGATAAATAATAAATCAAAAAACAAAAAGGAGAAACAAAATGAAAACATTTACACATACCGTTACAGATGAACTGGGAATTCATGCCCGTCCTGCAGGTCAACTTGTAAATACGGCAAAAAAATACGATGACACAATAATCATGAGAAAAGGTGAAAAAGAAGCAGACGCAAAGAAACTTATTCAGGTTATGAGCCTGGGGGCAAAAATGGGGGATGTGATTATATTTGAAATAGATGGAGATACAGAGGACAAAACTATATCAGAATTAGAAAAATTCGTAAAGGAAAACTTTTAGGAGGATGTCCTGTGGTTATCAAAGGTAAGGGTGTATGCCCTGAGATTAATTTCGGCAAAATTCATTTTTATGACAATGAGATAAAAGAAATAAAGCGTTACTCCATAGAAAAACCTTCAGAAGAAATCAAGCGCCTCCGTTACGGCATTCTTATGGCAAAGGACGATCTGGACAGACTGTACAACGATGCTCTGGATGAGGTAGGAAAGGTAAATGCGGAAGTTTTTTCCATTCACAAAATGATGCTTGAGGATGAAGACTATACAGAATTTGTTGAAAATATTATTACCACACAGAAGGTCAATTCCGAATACGCCCTTGCCGTAACATCAGATAATTTTTCCAAGACATTTCTTGAAATGGATGATGAATATATGAGAGCAAGAGCCTCAGATATAAAAGATGTATCAAACAGAGTGATAGGAATTCTTACCGGCAGGGGAAAGACTGCATTTTCCTTTGATGAGCCTGTGATTATCGTTGCGAAAGACCTTACCCCCGGTGAAACTGTTCAACTTGATAAGTCAAAAGTTGCGGGATTTGTAACTGAGCAGGGATCGGATAACTCCCATACTGCAATTCTTGCCAGAAGTATGGGTATACCTGCAATAGTAAATACCGGAAAAACAGACAGAAGCGCAGAGGGTAAGTTTGCTGTAATTGACGGAGAAAGAGGAGAATGTATTGTCGAGCCTGATGAGGAAACAATCAGATTTTATAAAGAAAAAAAGAAGAGTGATGATGAAAAATTGTCACTTCTCAAATCTCTCAGCGGAAAAGAAACAGTAACAAAAGACGGAAGAAAAATCAAACTTTACGCAAATATCGGTTCTCCCGAGGAAGTGAAAAACGCTGTTATAAATGATGCGGAAGGAATAGGTCTTTTCAGAAGTGAATTTCTCTACCTTGACAAAGACCGTTATCCCACAGAAGAAGAGCAGTTTGAAAGTTATCGCAGTGTAGTGACAAAAATGGGTGCAAAGCCTGTGATAATAAGAACTCTTGATATTGGTGCAGACAAAAAGATTGACTATTTTGATCTGCCTGAAGAAGAGAATCCTGCAATGGGATACAGAGCCATAAGAATATGTCTTGACAGAAAGGAACTTTTCAAAACCCAACTCCGTGCAATATTCCGTGCATCAGTGTTTGGCAATGTTTCGGTTATGTTTCCTATGATTACATCAGTTGAAGAAATATACAATATCAAGGCAATAGTAAGAGAGGTAAAAAACGAACTTATTTCTGACGGGATACCGTTTGATGACGGAGTGAAACTGGGTATTATGATAGAAACTCCCGCTTCTGCCCTTATTAGTGATGTTCTTGCAAAAGAGGTGGATTTCTTTTCTGTGGGAACAAATGACCTTACTCAGTATACACTTGCCTGTGACAGACAGAATGAAAAAATATCATCATTTGTAAATCCTCATCACCCTGCAATACTCAGACTTATTGAAATGACTGTAAAAAATGCCCACAAAGAAAACATTTGGGCAGGTATATGCGGAGAACTTGCGGCGGATATGACTCTTACCGAAACATTTATACAAATGGGAGTAGATGAACTTTCTGTTTCAAGTCCCTATATACTGAAAATAAGAGGACGGGTAAGAAATTTGTAACCATGTCAGGGGAAGGTTTGCCGTCACACAGATTGATAAAGGGAAAAAAGAATAGAATTATAAGAAACACAAGCCGTACTTGAAATAAAATTTTTTTTGTGATAAAATATAATAGCGTATTTATGTGAGCAAATATACAGCCGTTTTTCGGAATACTTGCTCACTTTTTTTGAGATTACAATTTACATATCAGGAAAGGATGACATCAGATGAGAGTTTTGTGGGAACTTTTTATTGCGTTTTTTAAGATAGGCGCTTTTACATTCGGCGGCGGATATGCTATGCTCCCTCTTATCGAAAGAGAAATTGTAGAAAAAAGAAACTATGCTACAAGTGAGGAAATAATGGACTATTTCGCTATAGGTCAGTGTACTCCGGGAGTTATTGCAGTAAATACTGCCACATTTGTAGGTCACAAAAAAGCAGGAGTAAAGGGCGCGGCGTGTGCAACACTGGGCGTAGTTCTTCCGTCTGTTATAATTATCACACTTCTTGCTATGTGTCTGAGTTTTATATATGACTATCCGGTGATTCAGAATGTGCTTTCGGGAATAAGGGTTGCAGTTGCGGTTCTTATATTCAATGCAGTCTTTAGTATGTTCAAAAAAGGATGCAAAGATGTTTTCGGAATAATTCTTGCTGCAGTAAGTTTTGTTATATTTGTATTTCTGCCTATATCACCTGTAATTATGGTAGTGGCAGGTGTTGTACTTGGAATTTCGTTTACAAAGATTAAAGGAGGTATGGGCAGATGAAACTTCTTTTTACTTTGTTTTTTGAGTTTTTCAA
>JAZSJF010000041.1:0-7393 GCA_045534195.1 Clostridia bacterium
TGTAACGTCAAAGTAATCAAAAAAACCGGCAAGCTGTAAGCCCGGACGATTTATATCCGTACAGCATACTCTGACCTTTTCTATATCTGATGCTTCCCAGATCTTTTCAAGCTGAAATTCCTCAATAACATTTGTTAACGATATCGTAAATTCGCTGTGTGCCATTTTTATATTTTTCCTTTCCGTAAAGAGTCTTCATAATCATATAAATATCCCACTTAACTCTATTATACTACACATTTGCAATTTTTCCAATAGTTTTTTTGTAAATTTTATATATTTTTTTTGAAACAAACATGTTAAATTGATTTATTTGTATCATTTTAACCAAAATATAAGTTTTTTTAAAAAAATTATGAAAAAAGTATTGATTTTTTTTAAAATCTATGGTAGAATATTATTCGTGATTTGTATTTAACACAATGGAGGTGTATTTAACATGGCAAAATGCGAAATCTGCGGAAAGGGTACTACTTTCGGTATCAAAGTTTCTCATTCACACATCAGATCAAACAGAGCGTGGAAGGCAAACATCAGAACCGTAAGAGCAATTGTGGACGGCACACCAAAGAAGGTTAAAGTTTGCTCACGTTGTCTTCGTTCAAACAAGGTAGTTCGTGCTATCTAATCTAATCCGTTAATAATTCATATTTAGAATAAAGGAACTGTATATTTACAGTTCCTTTATTTATTGTCCAACCAAATTATATGCATAACAAAACCCATCGCTTATCCGGGCTATGCTCAGAATAAGGATGGGTTTGTAATCAAAATATATTAAATTTTCAAAAGATATTCGCAGGATTCTTTTGCCATTTCAAGTTGATCTCCTACTCCTTCATCTTCATATATGTATTCTTTAGTCCCCTTAACTGAGGAAATATCAATTATTCTTCTGAAATCAATTACACCCTTACCCGCTCTTGCATCTTCCTTTGAATCAGAAGATTCCATTTGCTTAAGGTGAATTGTGGGCATTCTGTCAGCATATTTTTCTACATACTCATACGGATCAACATCCGCTCTTAATACATGGAATACATCCAACTGCACTTTCACATATTCAGGATCTGTATTCATAAATATATAATCAAGTGCTCTCATTCCCCCGTTCACGGTAAGCCATAGTTCGGGAGCATGATTGTGATAACTTAATACAAAGCCGTTTTCTGTTAATTTTCTTCCCACGATATTCAGATCATTGATTGTATTGTTTAACTGAGAAAGTTTATTGACAGGCGCAGAAGGACAGGTAATATACTTACATCCCAGATATCCCATATATTCCATTTCTTCATCAAGTTGATTCATAAGAATATTGTGTTTGGAATGTGAACCTATTGCTTCAAGACCGGCATTATCCAGATATCTTTTCATATCTTCTTTTTTTATGTCGCCTACTCCTGCAAATTCCACACCTGTAAAACCCATTTTTGCCAACTTATCAAGAACTCTTTCAAAGCCGAGTTCTTCTATTGCACCTCTCACTGAATACAACTGAATTGCAATTTTTTTCATAGGTTCCTCCTCGCATTATATGCATATTGTATATTTTATTGCTTATTTAACCTGATTACAACTTAATTCTTTTATATTCTGAAAACACTTTTTAATATTTTGCCCCAGAATTTCGAGGCTTTGACAACCACAATCTTCATTATTCCAACTCCTATCCGCTTTATTTACACAGCAAACAAATAATGACACCTACTGCTCCAAGCGCCAATATTGCTATCAGAAAAGCCGGCATAACAGATGTCAGAATAATCCCCAGAAGAAAAGAACTCACCACATACAACAATACTTTGTATCTGAAACAGCCAAACATCCGAAACACCTCTCTTGGTGTATTATATTCAACGTTTCAGATTATGTGAATTGACAATAAGGTCTTCCAGAGCCCTCCATTGTTCTTTTTTACCTGATATAATATCAAAATCAGTTTTCTGACATTCAATGATCATTGAATCAATATATTCATATGAAAAACTTCCTGCTCTTTTCAGAGTCTTGTCAAGAAAATACGGATTTATTGACAATTCAGATGCAATTTCTTTTTTTGTCTTTTTGCCGTCAAGAAGTTTCGCTTTCTTAAGTTTTATAAATTCATTGGCTATGATTGTAAGTATTCTCTTTACAGGCTCTTTCAGTGTTTTAAGATCATTAAGATGTCTGAATGTAGAATCCATTTGCGACATAAACATACAGTCAAGCATATCAAAAACCTTACCTTCAATACTCTTGACAATGCACTTTTCTACATCTGATTTGGTAATGCTTTTTTCTTCTGATTTATAACTTTTCAGTTTATCCATTTCATTCTTCAGAAAATACATACCGTTATCGCCATTTTCTACAAAATAAAGTGCATCATCAGGAGAAATGGTATACCCGTCTTTATTGAATGAACGTATAACCCAACTCTGTAAAACATTGGTCTGTTGATATTTATTCTCGGCTGATATGCCGATTTTTGAAGCGGTTTTGTATACTCCCATAGTCTTGACGGGATTTGCTTCGTTTATTATTACCACGGCGTAGGACGGGAGATTTGAAAGTATATCTTTCACACTGTCCCTCACGGTTTCTTTTGTTGACTTTGAACACAATCCGCAGTCTTTTATATACACAACTTTTTTGGGATTCATAACAGGAGGAGAACTGAGAAAATTTTCAAAAGCAGTCACATCCAGATCTATCTTGAAAGAAAGATAATTAAAAAGTTTCATTGATTCAGGCACAATGGCTTTGATTATCTCTTCGCTGTAGTAATCATTAAGATATTCTTCTTCACCATACAAAAAATAAAGTGACTTAAAATTTCCGGAATTAATATCTGCCTTTATTCTTTCCAATCAATCTCTCCCCTTTCATAAGTCAATACTGATATTTTACTTAAAATAACCCATTTTGTCAATCAGTTTTACTTTACGGTATTCACATTTATTTTTCCGTCATCAAGAGTAATGGATACAGAACCGTCACGATCTGTACGAAACACTTCTATATTCCTTTCATACAACATATCAAGCACATCATTATGAGGATGGGAATATATATTGTTTTTTCCTACACTTATTACGGCAATTGAGGGATTTACCCGGTCAAGGAAAATCTCTGATGTTGAATCAGAGGAACCGTGATGTGCTATTTTGAGAATATCGGCCTCGGCATCACTCCTCATAACATCTTCTTCTCTGTCGTTGTCCCCCGCAAACAGTACAGACACTCCCTGAGAAACATATTTTAACATAAGGGAATTACTGTTTGCAGTGCCTTCAGAATATTTTTCAGGTGCGACAACATACAAAAAACTGTCTTTGTTTATATAAAAACTATCCCCGTATTCTGCATATACTATATCAATCCCTTTGTGTTGCGCCTTGGAAATAATACTTTCGAACAACTGAATATCATCCCCGGGAAAATCCGGTACGATAAGATGCTTTATTCTGAAACGGTCAATAACAGAAAGCACACCCTGACAATGGTCTGAATCAAAATGGCTTATAAAAACATAATCCAGGTTATATACACCTTTTCTACGCAAATATGCACTCGTTACCCGTTCTCCGAAACCTGAATCAATGTTTTTGCTTCCTCCTGAATCAATAAGAATATTCACACCACGGTCGCGTATGAGTGCACTGTCCCCCTGCCCTACATTTATAAAATCTATATTTGTATTCTGCGGGAAAAATGCACACACAATAATACTCACAATAACAACCGGAATAAATATCAGATTCAAATGAAAGCATCTCATTTTCCTCCCGGATACAAGAATAAAAAACAGTACACAATAAACTACACCGAAAATAAGCAATAGCATAAAAACAAAATCAGAAACAATAATCTCTGAATATGGCAGTCCCGATACAAATCCGCATATTTTCAGTACATACTCTGACAGAATTTCTGCAACAAATTTTGTTAATACACATACAAATTTCACTTTGGAGAACAAAAGTGTCAGAACAACTGCACCCATCAGGAAAGGTATCACCGGTGAAACAAGAATGTTTGATAAAAGTGTATATGTATTCAATGTGTTTTTCATAATTATCAGACATGGAATAACAAGAATCTGTGCACTTAATGTAACTGCAAGAATACTTTTAAGAAATGCATTTCTGATATGCAGTCTGCTTTCAATAAGTTCTTCTGTTCTTTCTGCAAAAATAACAATAGACAATGTAGCCGAAAATGATAAAATAAATGAAGCGTCAAAAAGTGCAAAAGGATTTGAAACTATCATTATCCCGGCTGCGCACAAAACGGAATTTACAGAATAAGTTCCTCTGCCTAAAAAGTATCCTGTATTCGCAAGAATGACCATCAGAGCCGCTCTTATAACTGAATAAGAACCTCCCGTAAATATAACCATAAACACACACAGAAGATTGCTTAACAAAGCCGCTGTATAACTTCTCTTTTTCCTTCGCGAAAAAAGTATACCGAGAAGCATAACAAATACACTCATATGCATACCTGATACTGCTATTACATGAGATAATCCTGCCATTTGGATATCGAGAAGGACATCTTCACTGAGAAACTTTTTATCACCTGTAATCAGTGCAATTGCAAATCCTCCTCTGTTGTCAGGTATGGCGGAATAAAGAACTTCCTTGGTATAATCACTCATATCATATATGAACTTTTTCACTTTATTCGGATTATATCCTACAAAAGAAACCTTATCATCCGTAGTATAAACGCTTCCGGAAATCCCATGGGACTTAAGGTACAAGGCGTAGTCGGTTTCTCCTTTGTTGAGTTTTTCCGAAGGAATGGAAACATTAAGATTGTCTATATAAATTATATCACCGTATCTTACCGACAGATTGCCGTCATTTACCACAGTTACATCAACTTTGGCAACTCTTTTGTCATACACAAGTGCACTTGCCGGAAATGTTACTCTGTCCTCGTCGTACAAGGGATTCCCATCAACTCTTAAAATTGCATCTTCGGAATATGAATTTATATATGTTACATTATCCAGATGTCTTTCGTCCCCACAGAAATATACCGCCAGACCAATCATAACAAAAAGGCATAAAAACACCCCGGCTGAAGGGATTTTTTTGCACAAAAAGATACATGTTACAATAAGCGTAACAAGTATAAAGGGAATTATAATAATTTCATTACAAAACAGATTTGCTGTCACTATTCCGATTACATACCCAAGAAGTGACATAAAAAATATTTTACGCAAAGTATATCTACTCCTTGCATATTTATGAAATTTATTATATACTTAAAGTTGGTGACAAAAATAATATGAAATACATTTTTTGACAAAATAATTATATCACAGATAGTATAATATTTGCAACAGCACAAAGGAGGACAAAATGAGTATATATACCCTTTCAGATCTTCATCTGGCTTTCGGAGTGGACAAACCAATGGATATTTTTGGTTACGGTTGGGAAAACTATATGGAAAGAATAGAAACCAACTGGAAAAATACCGTTTCACCAACGGATACGGTGATAATCGGCGGTGATATATCCTGGGGTACTTATCTTGAGGATATCAAACCTGATTTCGATTTTCTCGAATCACTTCCCGGAAAAAAAATACTTCTCAAAGGTAATCACGATTACTGGTGGGAAAGTCTGAAAAAACTCAGAAGATTCTCAGATGAAATGGGATATAAAACAATTGAATTCCTCCACAACACATCAGTAATCGCAGAAAATACCGCAATCTGCGGCACAAGAGGATGGATAGACAAAAGTGCAGATAATTTCAAAACCGATGACGAAAAAATATATTCAAGAGAACTTGGCAGAATGGAACTATCACTGTGTGACGGGATTAAACATAACCCCGAAAGAATAATTGCTGTACTCCACTATCCTCCCATTACAAAAGACAAAACTATCAACGAAGATTATATGGATTTGTTCATTAAATACGATGTATCAACATGCATATACGGTCATCTTCATTCCGCCTCATTCAGAAATGCGGTTGAAGGTGTTATCAACGGTGTGGAATTCAGACTTGTATCAGCCGATTATTTGCGATTTTTACCACAAAAACTGACATAATAAACTATAAATTTATGTCATTTTTAGTAAAAATTGTAGAATTTTGATATTTTTTCAAAAAACAGTAGCATATTTCATTTATTTTTGGTATAATATATCGTCAGTTAATATATCTGATATAATTCAGATAATAAATACAGAAGGGATAAGGAAAAGTATGAAAGTAACAAAGAAAAAAATGAAAGAAAATGTTATCAAACTTACAATCACAGTTGATAACGAAGCATTTCAGGAAGGAGTAAATCAGGCCTACAAAGAAACTGCTAAGAAGATTAACATTCCCGATTCATGAGAATGTAATGCTCCAAGAAAAATTATCGAACAGTATTACGGTGAAGGTGTTTTCTACGAAGATGCTATCAACATCATCTGCCCTAAGGCTTATGAAGAAGCATTGGAAAAGACAAAAATCGAACCTGTTGACAGACCTGAAATTGACATTGAAAAAATCGGCAATGGCGAAAACTTTGTTTTCACTGCAACAGTAACAGTTAAACCTGAAGTTGAACTCGGCGAATACGAAGGTGTTGAAGTAGAAAAGGTTACATACAAAACTTCAGCAGCAGATGTTAATGCAGAAATCAAGAAAACTCAGGAACAGAATGCAAGAATCATCACTGTAGAAGACAGAAAAGTAAAAAAAGGTGACCTTACAGTTATCGACTTTGAAGGATTTTGCGACGGTGTTGCATTTGCAGGCGGTAAAGGCGAAGACTACAATCTTGAAATCGGTTCTGGTGCATTCATCCCCGGTTTTGAAGATCAACTCATTGGCGCTGAACTTAATAAAGAAACAGAAATCAATGTGAAATTCCCTGAAGAATATCACGCTGAAGAACTCAAGGGCAAGGATGCTATGTTCAAGGTAACAGTTAAAGAAATCAAAGAAAAGCAACTTCCTGAACTTGATGACGATTTTGCAAAAGATGTAAGCGAATTTGAAACATTTGAAGAATACAAAAAGGATGTTAAGGCAAAACTTACAAAAGCAAACAACGAAAGAGCAAAAGCAGAACAGGAAGACAAAGTTGTAGAAAAAGTTGTTGAACTCTGCAAAGTAAATATTCCTGACTGTATGATTGAAACACAACTTGACAACATTGCAAGAGATTTCAATTACAGACTTGCTGCACAGGGATTGAGCCTCGAACAGTATCTCAATATGACAGGTTCTACACTTGAATCATTCAAAGAACAGTTCAAGGATCAGGCAGAATCACAGGTTAAGACTTCTTTGGTTCTTGAAGCAATCGCTGAAAAAGAAAAAATCGAAGCAAAAGACAAAGATGTTGAAGAACAGATGGCAAAAATGGCTGAACAGTACA
>JAZSJF010000269.1:0-4406 GCA_045534195.1 Clostridia bacterium
ACCTTTTTTTCATTTACTGTATCCGATATATACGGTGTGAAATTGTATTTTTCTCTGTCTATTCTGAGTTCTCTTTTGTCATTATCCCATACCACATCAAATCCGTAATTAACAAGTTCTTCAGCAATTATATAGGTTTTATCTCTGTAATTGAATGATTCAACCGGTGAATAATCAATAAAAACAACTATATCAGTTTGTCTGACATACCCAAGTTCATCTGCACGCACATCAGTGACAAACATAAAAGAAAAAAGTATTGACATTATACAAACAAAATATATAATTTTTTTCATATAATCACCTCCGATATGCAAATTATATCATTCAGAATAATTATCAGTCAACTTTTGGCAAAGTAAAGAAACAAAACTGTAAAAAAGAAGGATGCAAAAAGTCATCTTTGCATCCCGAAATTTCATATAGACTAATTTATTTTATAATCTCCCTTTACCATTACATAGGCATCGGAATTGACAAGCAGTCCTCTTCCGTCATTTACAGGGATAACGAGAAGATGGTTTGCAGGAGCAACAGTGTTTCCCGGAAGGTCAAGACCTGCGGTTACATCAGATATACCCCCTCTGTCACTTGCAATAATGCTTACACTGCCGGTACGAACAATAACTTCGCATCCGTCACCGCCGAGAAGTTTTTCTCCTTTTTTGATACTGATTACTTTAAATGTATCAGCATACACCATTCCTTCAGGAGAAATGTGTCCCGATGAAGAAGAGGACTCGGTTGTATCCCCTTTGGAGGAATCCACATATTCCTTAATCTGCGGCCAAAGAACTTCCGTAATATACGAAAGGGAAACCACAGGATCATCAGAAGATCCCGGAGCAGCAAATACCGCAAATGCCAGAAGCCCCAGAATCATACTCACAACAACAACCAAAGAAATTGTTTTTTTCATTAGTAAAACCACCTTTTCAAGTTAAAATTTTGTCATATGGAATGTCACATACCTATATCGCCCGGAAACCCAAAACTTATCTTCATGGCAATATCCACATCTGCCATAACATCATCGTTGAGCCTTCCGATTTTTTCTCTTAAGCGTTTTTTGTCTACGGTTCTTATCTGTTCAAGAAGAATAACAGAATCTTTTGAAAGGCCGTATTCAGAAGCAGAAATCTCTATATGAGTCGGCAGTTTTGCCTTATTTATCTGCGATGTGATGGCAGCCACTATTACAGTAGGACTGTATCGGTTTCCCACATCATTCTGGACAATAAGTACAGGTCTGACTCCTCCCTGCTCGCTTCCGATAACGGGACTTAAATCTGCGTAAAAAATATCTCCTCTTTTTACAACCAAAATTATTCACACTCCGAAAGTTTGACCTCGTAGTTATATAATTGTTCGCAATCTGTCAGATAACTCTCATCTGCAAGTTGAAGATTAATATCCGCCATTTCAAGATATCCCTTTTTCATCTTTTCATACAATGAGGCCTTTTTTTGCTCTCTGATATAAAGTTTCATTGCTGTCCTTATAAATTCGCTGCGGTTCATATTATTGTTTTTTGCAATTATGTCCGCTTCTTCCAAGAGAGCATCCGACAAACTGACAAGTATTTTTCTCTGTTGTGCCATTTAGCCTAGCCTCCATTCCTATATATACAATACTTTTAATGTATATAATGATTATACAATCAATATTACCAACTGTCAAATGAAGTTTTTGGTAAAGAGGCCGACAATATGTATGCAAATCACAACATATCTGCAAACAATTATCCACGGTAACAGTATTATTCCCTCTTTAGAAAGATTTTATAATCATTGAAAAGAAAATATTTCATCTTCAGTTTTGTATCCGTATTCAAAGGATGTGAATAGGATTTTTAAAAGCAATTTATCATTGTCATCGTAAATCTGCATCATATATGGATTGACGGAATCAGTGTCTATCCACATTCTTACCAGTGATACATTATCTGAAAAATAATCAGATTCCAGAATCACATATTTTGAATCTTTGTCAACAGAAGATGTTTCCTTCGTGTAGTAACTTTCAAAAAAGCAGTCGGGAAAAATATACTTATACCCTTCATCGGTATCTGATATCCTGACTGCTTTATCATTGTTGTAAGCGGAATAAACTCCGTTTTTGTTTACATAAACTTTCAGTTCATCTTCTGTATATCGGATAAGATGACAATCTTTTCCGTCATAATATTCTTCGAAAGTATATGTATTTTCTGTTTTGTTTGTATAGTATGTTACCTTGCCCCCTGCCTTATAGGAAGGCATATGGTAATATCTTTTGTTTATTTTTTCATAAACGGAATAATCCGCCTTACCGCATCCTGATATAAATACTATCAGAATAAGACAACAAAAGATTTTTTTCAATCAATCACAACCATATTTACAGATATTTAAGAACAGATGATATATTTTCTATTATATCGGTTGGAGTGAGAGAATATTCCCCTGTTTTTTCTTTTGCAATATCAGCCGCCAGAGAATGTACAAACACACCAAGCAATGCGGCTTTCTTTACATCCTTGAACTGCCCCGTAAATGAATTTATAATTCCCGAAAGCACATCTCCCGTACCGCCTGTTGCCATACCGGGATTTCCCAGTATATTTTCATAAATTTCACCATCGGGAAAAACTACCATTGTTCTGTGTGATTTAAGAACAAGCACCACATTATACTCTTTTGCAAACTCAAGTGCATATTTTTTTGGTTCTGATTTTATTTTGTCAATATCAACATTTATAAGCCGTGAGAACTCCATCATATGAGGTGTCATTATAATATCATTTTTGTGTCTTTTAAGTGCATCAAGATTTGAGCAAAGAGCATTTATGCCGTCTGCATCAATCACAAGGGGTTTGTCTGCATTTTTTACAATATATCTCATAATCGATGATACATCTCTGCCCCGTCCCATTCCGGGACCTAACAGAGTGGAATCTGAAGAAGAAACCCTTTCAAGAATAAGATATTTATTCTCTCTGTCAATTATACCGTCATTATCACTTAAAGGAAGTGTCATCACTTCTTTGAGAGAACATTCAAAAATCGTGTTAAGACTCTTTGCACACATAAGAGTGATAAGTCCCGAACCGGACTTAAGCATAGCCTGAGAAGACATTATGGGAGCACCCGTAAGCCCTACAGAACCGCCTACAACCAGCACTTTGCCATATGTACCTTTGTGAGAATCAGTATTTCTTCTGAGATTTATCCCTGATATCACATCATAGGAGAGTATTCCCTTTTTGTCTGTTTTCGCTTTATTTATACATTTTTCAAAAAGAGATTTGTCATTATCCACCTTAAGATATACAACGGCAATTGCTACTCCACCGTCATGGGAAAGAGATAAATCAAAATCTGTAATTCCCTGATTTGTGCAATAAGATTCAAGATTATCGTTAAGAGCGATATAAGGCTTTCCTGACATATCTCGAAGTATCTCGATGTCTTTCAATGAAAAGGTACCTATTCCAGTTCCGATTGCTTTAAAAAATGCTTCCTTTCCCGCAAATGATGCCGCAACAGTTTCGGCATTGTATTTCCTTTTTTCGAAATATTCTTTTTCTCTTACAGTAAATACCTTACTCAGAAATTTATCATCACTTATCAACTTTTCAAACCGTTTTATTTCACAAATATCTGTACCTATCATAGTACACACCTCTTGAAATTATCTTATGAATTTCTTCATACCTTCCACCATTTTTGAAGGAGGATTAAAAATTACTTTGTGAGTCTTTCCTTCATCTTCAAAGATAATATAGTATGAAGTATTATCTATGTTTCCGTACACTGCATAGTCTTTGTATCTTTTTTTGTCAGACTTGTATGAATTGATATCAAGACTTTCCATTTCCTTTATGCATCTGACATCAATGCTTATCACATCTTCTCTTCTTCTCTTTGCAATTATTCTGTCTATGTCAAAATATGTGTTTGTAAGAGCATATTCATACTCTACATTTTGCCTTGTAATAAGCACATAGCCAAAATATACATCTGCAATAAGAACTATAAAGAGAATCTGTTGCAAAAACGGATTGAAAAGATATGATATCATACTTGCAAGAAACAACACCACACCCAGTATAACCGAACCGATACCGAAAAGTATCACTTTCAGATATTCCTTTGATGTGTATTTTCTTTTTATCAAATATTCCAAAAAAACATCCATTATTCTATTCTCCCTCTCAAAATTTCAAGTGTATTTCTGAACTTTTCGGGAATATCTGCCGAAAATTCCATATATTCCTTTGTAACCGGATGGACAAAACCAATCTCCGCGGCGTGAAGCACCTGACCTGTAATTCTGAATTCATTGCTCTTTGGTCCGTATACCTCATCACCCAGTATAGGATGTCCCATATATTTCATATGAACCCTTATCTGATGTGTTCTGCC
>JAZSJF010000383.1:0-7828 GCA_045534195.1 Clostridia bacterium
GTATATATCATATCAGGTTTTGTCAGAAGAAATCAGTTGCTTGATTATTTTGAGGAACTGACACTCACTATGGATACAGCAAGTAAGGAATCACTTATGAATTTCCCTCTTCCGGTTGTTGTACTCAAAAAAGAAGGAACAATATCCTGGTACAATGAACTTTTTTTAAAAATCATTTCTGAAGCAGACGAACATTTTGATATTGGGTTTGAATTGCCTGTTTCTGATTTTATATCAGGTATTGATGTGTCCGGGCTTGTTTTGGAATCCGACAACGGAAACGTTAAGCCTTTTAACATTGATTATAACGATGTTGTATACAAAGTGTTCGGTACGGTTACAGGTACTGACAATGATGATATGATTATCATTCTTTACTTTGCAGATATCACAAAAATTGAGAATCTGAAAGCGCTTTATGAAAATGAAAAATTTATAAGTTCAGTTATACTCATAGATAACTATGATGACATTGTACAAAATACACCTACTTCCGAAAGACCTCTTCTTTTTGCGGCTTACGATGCTATTTTTGATAAAATTGCAGAAAAGACCGGAGGAATAGTAAAAAAACTCGAAAAAGACAGATATCTGTTTTATTTTCAGAAGCAATATCTTATTAACTTTGAAAATGATAAATTTGATATACTGAAAGAGTTTAAATCTGTATCTGACAACCCTAACAGAATTCCTACATTCAGTATCGGAGTAGGGGCGGATGGCGACTCAATGTCCCACAATGATACATTGAGTTATGAAGCCCTGGATATGGCTATAAGCCGTGGCGGAGATCAGATAGCAATCAAAACTCCAAAGAAATATAATTTTGTAGGCGGTACAGCCAAAGAAATTGAAAAACGCACCAGAGTAAGAGCCCGTGTAATTGCAAATTCACTTTCTGACCTTATCAATACTTCCGGCAATGTTGTTATAATGGGACACAAAAATGCAGATATGGATGTAATCGGTGCTGCACTCGGACTTGCGAGAATAATTACAAACAGACAAAAAGAAGTCAAAATACTTATGGAAACATTTAACCAGACTGTGGCTAATTTCAAAGACACTCTCTCCAATGAGTATCTTGACTTGTTTATAAATTCAAAATATGCGGCAGAAATCATTAACAAAAATACACTTGTTATCATTGTTGATACCCATGTAGCATCTATGCTTGACAGTCCGGATATAATCAACAACTGCAAAAATTATGTAATCATAGACCACCACAGAAAAAATCCTGATTACATTGACGATGCGGTAGTCACATATCACGAGCCTTATGCATCAAGTGCAAGTGAACTTGTTACCGAACTTATACAGTATCTTGATGAAACCATTCAATTGCCTCTTACAGAAGCAAATGCAATGTATGCAGGAATATATCTTGATACCAAGAATTTCTCTTTTAAAACAAATACAGGCACTTTTGATGCTGCATCTTTTCTCAAAAAACACGGAGCAGATCAGATAAAAATCAAAAGAATGTTCCAACTTGACAGAGAAACACTGGCTAAAATATGGGATATTGTGTATTCCGCCAAAGAGTACAAAAACAGAGTTTATATCGCAGTGTGCGAAAAAAATGACCGCGATATGAGGACAATTGTTGCAAGTGCGGCAGATGAAATGCTCAATATAAAAGGTGTGAGTGCATCATTTGTAGTTTGCCGGATGGACGAAGAGATTTTTATAAGTGCCAGATCTCTCGGTGATATAAATGTTCAGACAATTATGGAAAAAATGGGTGGCGGCGGACATGTAACAGTGGCGGTTGCATCCGTTAAATCGGACAATCTGATTGAGTGTATAAACTGTTTGTACGAAAGTATAGATTCTATCATAAAATAAAAGAAAGGAAATAAAGATAATGAAAGTAATTTTTCTTCAGGATGTAAAAGGACAAGGAAAAAAAGGTGAAATAAAAAATGTCAGTGACGGCTATGCAAAGAACTTTCTTTTGCCCAAGGGTGTTGCAGTTGAAGCAACAAATTCCAATCTTAATGATATAAAGGGTAAAAACGAGTCAATTCAGTATAAGAAGGATATGGCAGAAGAAAATGCACATGCTCTTGCAAAAAAACTTGAAAGTGTTACCGTAACTCTGACTGCAAAATCAGGGGATAACGGCAAATTGTTTGGTTCTATCACTGCTAAAGATGTTGCAGACAGACTTAAACAGGACACAAAGATAGACATTGATAAAAGAAAGATTGTTTTGCCTGACGGCATCAAGGCTCTCGGCGAATACACTCTTGACATCAAACTTCATCCGGGAATTTCAGGTAAACTTAAAGTTGTTGTGAAAAATCAGTAATTTTTATACTTTTGGAGGATAAAATGCCGGAAAAAAGCACAAAAACAAACGAAAATAACGGTTCAAATATAATGCCTCATAATATTGAAGCGGAGCAGATTGTACTGGGATGTATAATTTTTGATAATTCTGTTCTCAGTGAAATATCTGCCAAAGTTAAAGTGATTGATTTTTATCTTGCTCAACACCGCAGAATATATGAAGCGATGATAAGTATTTCAAACCGTGCCGAACCAATTGATCTTGTGACTTTGAAAAATGAACTCGGAATGGATTTTGAAACTTCCGGGGGAATAGAGTATCTTACACAACTGAGATTTATGGTAAGCACTACCGCAAACCTTAAATACCATATCAAAATTATCAAAGATAATGCTCTCAGAAGAAATCTTATCAATGGTTCTTCCAAGATAATTGAAGACAGTTACAATATAGACAATGATGTGGATAAAGTTCTTAACCTTGCCGAAATGAGCATTCTTGACATCGCTCAGGGAAAGGAAATGACAGATATTTTTCATATTAAAGATATCCTTAAATCCAATCTGGCATCACTTTCTGAACTGATAAAGAATAAGGGCGCTACCACCGGTATACCCACAGGATTTGTAGAATATGACAAAAGAACTTCAGGTCTTCATCCTACTGACCTGATTCTCATTGCTGCCAGACCTTCAATGGGTAAAACAAGTTTTGCTATAAATATGGCTACAAATGCCGCAATGAGAGCGAATGCCGCAGTTGCTATATTCAGTCTTGAAATGGGTAAAGAACAACTTGCCAACAGAATCCTTTCAAGTGAATCATTGATTCCAAGCTGGAAGATTCGTGACGGGGAAATTGATCAGAATGATTCTGTCAGACTGGTACAGACAATGGAAATCATATCCAAATCCAACATATACATTGATGATACACCCGGTATCACTGTTTCTGAAATAAGAGCAAAATGCAAAAATCTAAAAATGAGAGGACAGTTGGATCTTGTTGTTATCGACTACTTGCAACTTATGAGCGGGGAAGGACGTTCCGACTCCCGTCAACAGGAAATCTCTGATAATTCCCGTCTTCTCAAGATTCTTGCAAAGGAACTTCAGGTTCCGGTTATTGCTCTGTCACAGTTAAACAGAGAAGCGGACAAACGCACCGACCACAAACCGCAATTAAGTGATTTGAGAGATTCGGGTGCCATCGAGCAGGATGCAGATATTGTTTTGTTCCTTTTCAGGGAATCCCGTTACAATGAATCTGCCGATCAGAATGCGGCAGAAGTTATAATTGCCAAACACAGAAACGGTGCCTGTGAATCATTCCCGGTAGGTTGGATAGGTGAACTTACCAAGTTTACCAATGCAGATATAATACATAAAGATCCTGAACAATAGGAGATACAAATGGATTGTTTTGAACAAAATGTAAGAGAAACCATAAATAAATATTCAATGCTTTCTCCCGGCGACTGTGTAATTGCAGGCTTGTCGGGCGGTGCTGATTCTGTTTCTCTTGTATATACTCTTAACAAAATGAAATATAATGTGATTGCTGTGCATATAAACCATATGATACGGGGAGAAGAAGCGCAGCGAGATATGAATTTTGTGTCAGAATTATGTTCAAAACTCGGCATACCCTTGCTTGTGTATACCAAAGATATCCCTGATATAGCCAAGAAACTGGGCATTTCCGAAGAACTTGCAGGGCGAAAAATCCGTTATGAATGTTTTGAAGAAACACTTAAAAAGTATAATGCATCTGCAATTGCCGTTGCACACAATATGAACGATTCACTTGAAACAATGATTTTTAATATGTTAAGAGGCAGTGGTATGGCAGGATTAAGCGGAATCCCGCCGGTTAACGGCAATATAATACGACCTCTTATCAATATTGAAAGAAGAGAAATCGAATCATACCTCAGAGCCAATAATATTGGTTATGTATGCGATTCAACAAACTCAGAAAACACCTATTCAAGAAATATCATCAGAAATCTTATTGTACCTCATTTTGAAAAAATCAACACATCTTATGTTAAAAATGCCAAAAGATGTGCGGATCTTATCAGGGAAGAAAATCTTTATCTAAACAAAAAAGCCGACGAATACATTGATAAAAACTGTATCGTCAGAAACAACGAAGCGGTAATCAAAATCCCTGACGAATCAGAAATGGTGATTTTTAAGAGAGTTCTGATGAAGTGTTTATCAGATTTTCTGCCCGATAGTTTTCAATTATCAGAAAAGAATATTCTGGATATTGTTAATCTTAGCACAGGAAAAACAATCAATTTCTCAAAAAATATATTTGCCGTCCGCAAATATGACAATATAATTATCGGATGCAAAAAAACAGAATCCGTCGATTATGACTATGATATAACATCCTTTGATGATTTATATATCAGAGAAACTGACGATATAATAACATTTCAAATTATTACGAAGTCGGATGATATTGATTTTAATGAAAAAAATGTATCATATATTGACTTTGACAAAACCGGAAAATTAACAGTCAGAAACAGAAGGGCAGGGGATATGTTTATCCCTTTCGGAATGAATAAAAGAAAAAAACTCAAAGAATTCTTTATTGATTCCAAAATTGACACAGATATCAGAAAAACTGTTCCGATTCTGTGTTCCGATGGAGAAATTTCTGCTATTATCGGTGTAAGAACTGATGAAAATTATAAAATAGATAAAAATACCGTTAATATACTTAAGATAACCAGGAGGACAAAAAATGCCAATTAATGAAATTCTTTTCAATGAAGAGCAAATTCAAAAAAGAGTAAAAGAAATTGCAGCCCAGTTGGATGAACATTTCAAAGGTGAACAAATAACTTTTTTGTGCATACTTAAAGGTTCGTTTATGTTTTTTTCAGATTTGTTAAAGTACATCAAAGCAGATGTAAGAATTGATTTTATGCAGGTTTCAAGTTATGGTTCTTCCACAACATCGTCAGGAAGCATAAAAATCAAGAAGGACCTTGATGTTGATATCGAAAACAGAAATGTAGTAGTTGTCGAAGACATTGTAGACAGCGGTATAACACTTTCAAATCTTAAGGAATATCTTCTTTCAAAAAAGCCAAAAGATCTTAAAATCTGTGCTTTTCTGGATAAATACGAGAGAAGAGTCACTGACATAGATGTTGACTACATAGGATATAAAATCGAAGATAATTTTGTGGTTGGATACGGACTGGATTATGACGAAAAGTTCAGAAGTCTTCCGTATATAGGAATTCTCGAATTGTAGTAATTATCGAATAAAATTTCAAAATACCAAATAAATATTTGCCAAACAGGACATAATACAAATACAGGAGGCGATTTAATTGAGTAAATACATAAAAGGTATTGGGTTTTATATTATTCTTGCTTTTGTTATAGTGGGGATAATTTCACTTGTTAACTTTAATGAAGGACCAAAAGAAATATCTTTTTCGGACTTGGTTAAGATTGTAAATGCGGGAGAACTTAAATCACTTACCATAGACAGTAATAAAGTGGCAACTGCTACAACAAAAAAAGGTGTAGTGCTTGTATCGGATATTCCTTCTATGGACATTCTCTATCAGCACTCAGGAGAACAGATCAAGGCGCAGATAGACAGTAATACACTTGTTTTAAAAACACCGCATCCTGATCCGCAGCCCTGGTGGATTTCTATGTTACCAAGTATATTTTTGTTATTGCTTTTCATTGGATTCTGGGTATTCTTTATAAGACAGTCCCAGGGTGGCGGCGGAAAAGCAATGAATTTCGGCAAAAGCCGTGCAAGACGCCAGGATAAAAACAATAACCCGGTAACATTTAACGATGTTGCAGGAGCAGATATTGAAAAAGAAGAACTTCAGGAGATAGTTGAATTTCTGAAAGCACCTGACAAATTCAAGGCACTCGGTGCAAAAATCCCGAAAGGTGTTCTTCTTGTCGGCCCTCCGGGAACAGGTAAAACACTTCTCGCAAAGGCGGTTGCCGGTGAAGCAGGTGTTCCGTTTTATTCAATCAGTGGTTCTGACTTTGTGGAAATGTTTGTAGGTGTTGGTGCTTCCAGAGTCAGAGATTTGTTTGAAGAAGCAAAAAAAGACGCTCCAAGCATAGTATTTATCGATGAAATTGATGCAGTAGGCCGTCAGAGGGGTGCAGGTCTCGGCGGCGGACACGATGAAAGAGAACAGACACTTAATCAGTTGCTTGTTGAAATGGATGGATTTACAGCAAATCAGTCGGTTGTAGTAATTGCCGCAACAAACAGACCTGATATACTTGATAATGCGCTTTTGAGACCGGGAAGATTTGACAGACAGGTAGTTGTTGATTATCCCGATGCAAAGGGTAGGGAGGCAATTCTTCGCGTTCACGCAAAAAATAAACCCCTTTCTGATGATGTTGACTTATCCGTTACTGCAAAATCCACTGCAGGTTTAACCGGTGCAGACCTTGCAAACCTTTTAAACGAAGCGGCTCTTCTTGCTGCAAGAAAAAACAAATCACAAATTGACAGTAATGACCTGGAAGACGCTATGATCAAGGTTGTTGTGGGTACAGAAAAGAAGACACGCACTATGTCTGAAAAAGAAAAGAAACTTACTGCATTCCATGAAGCAGGTCATGCGGTTGTGACAAAATTACTTCCGACACAGGATCCGGTGCATCAGATTTCTATTATTCCTCGAGGCAGAGCAGGAGGATATACAATGCATCTGCCAAGTGAAGACAAATATTACGGTACAAAGAGAGAAATGCTTGATAGTATTGTAGTACTTCTTGGTGGCCGTGCGGCAGAAGAAATCACACTTGATGATATCAGTACAGGTGCATCCAATGATATTGAAAGAGCATCAAAAATTGCCCGTCAGATGGTTACTAAATTCGGAATGAGCGATAAAATCGGACCTATTTGCTTTGGCAGTGATCACGACGAAGTGTTTATCGGCAGAGATTTTGTGCAGTCAAAGAATCTCAGTGAAGATGTGGCATCTGAAATCGATAAAGAAGTAAGAAGTATCATTGAAAAATGTTTTGAACAAAGTAAGAGTCTTTTGAGAGATAATCTTGACAGTCTTAACAATGTTGCCCTTGCTCTTATTGATAAAGAAAAACTTTCGGGCGAAGAATTCGAAAAAATTATGTCAGGAGAAGAAGTTTGCAATCCTGCCGATGAAGGTTCCGAATCCGAAAATATTTCCGATGCAACAGATAATCAGGAATAAAATTTAATTGTTAAATAAGCAAGGCAAACCTGAGTCTTGCTTATTTTTCTTGAATCACATTTTATATGCGGTGGTTGAATATGACTTTCAGACAAATGACAACAAAGGACAAAACTTTATATGACAGTTTTCTAAGCGGTAATGAAACAAACTCTGAATCCTCTTTTGCAAATATGTATGCATGGCGCAATGCAATGAACACTATGATTTACTTTGATGAAGACAATTGTTATTTTATATATACAAAAAGGGATGGCAGAACTGCATGTTGTTTTCCAAGAGGAAAAAAC
>JAZSJF010000251.1:0-5873 GCA_045534195.1 Clostridia bacterium
TCTTGAACTCATAAGTCCGTCTTCATGCTCACTGGAAATACATCCGTCATATCCTACAGCCTTAAGTGTACTGATAATATCATTCCATACAGAAGCATCGTGACCGTAACCTACAGTTCTGAACACCCAACTGCGGTTTAAGATATTGCCGTAACTTCCTGTATCAAGGACACCGTTTACCTTTGTATTGGCTTCATCAATCTTTGTATCCTTAGCGTGGAAGTGATAGATAGCCTTTTCTTTGCCAAGATATTTAATTGCTTCTACCGGATCAATTCCCTGCCAGAAAAGGTGGCTCGGATCAAAGTTTGCACCGATAGTTTCACCAACGGCGTTTCTGAGTTTCATAAGTGAAGATGGATTGTATACACAAAATCCGGGATGCATTTCAAATGCAATTTTCTTCACGCCGTGTTTATTTGCCTTCTTCACTTCTTCTGTCCAGTAGGGGATAAGCACATCTTCCCACTGATATCTGAGTATATCCAGATACTCATTCGGCCATGCACAAGTTACCCAGTTTGGATTTTTTGATTCACTGCAATCACCGGGGCAACCGGAAAAACCAACAATTGTATCTATCTCCATCTGTTCTGCCATAACATATGCCGCATCCATATCAGCCTGGAATTTCATTGCAAGTTCTTTTGTAGGATGAACAGGATTCCCGTGACATGCAAGAGCAGAAATCTTCATATTGTTTGCATCAAGAAGTGCTTTAAGTTCTTTTGCTTTTGAAGGATCCTTTGCATATTCATTTGCATCAGCATGAGCCTTGCCGGGATATCCTCCCACACCAAGTTCAATTGAGTCAACACCCAACGAAGCAAGGTATTCTATACTTTCTTTCAACGGTGTGCCGCCAAGCACAGGGGACATTACACTAAGTTCCATAATTTCGTTCTCCTTTTTTAATTTGTAGTCGATTCTCTTGTTATAATTTCATAATCAAGTATTTTGTTATGATATTTCTCTTTTTTCATCACCTTACACAGCATACTGAATGCTTCCTTACCAAGACTGTTTGCCGGTTGGGCAACAGTGGTAATAGCGGGAGTAGTGATATATGATGCATCGGTATTGTCAAAGCCGATAACCGCCACATCGTCGGGGACTGATTTTCCGCTTTGGATAATTGCTTTTATAGCACCTGCCGCCATTCTGTCAGAAATAGCAAACAACCCGTCAAAATCAACGCCTGAATCAATAAATCTCTCTGTTTCACTGATAGCATTGCGGTAGCCGTAATTGCCTATAAAGACAAGTTTCGCATCAAATGGGATGCCATTATCTTCAAGAGCCTTTTTGTATCCTTCAAATCTCTCTTTTGTAGAGATAAGGTCATTGTCAACAGTGAAGAATGCGATCTTTCTTCTGCCCGACTCAATCAGGCTATTCACTGCTTCATAAGATGCCTTTACACTGTCCACTGTCACATAGGGAGTGGATTCTCTGTCCACATATTCACAACATTGCACAATGGGGATAGCAGCGGAATATTCCTGCATTTCTTCCTTTGTAATAGAACTGTTCAGGATAATCATACCGTCTACAAGTTTGTTTCTCGCAAAATTGACATACTTTTTTTCTGTATCTTTGTCACCGTTTGTAGCACACACAAGAATACTGTATCCGGATTTTTCCGCTTCTTTCTCAATGGCTCTTATTACTTTGTTACAAAAAGTATTGGATAAAGATGTAAGCATGACAAGAATGTTATCTGTCTGTCTGCGGCGTAGGTTTCTGCCGATGAGGTTTGAATGATAACCCACTTCCTTTGCCACAGTCAAAACTTTTTTGCGGGTTTCTTCTGTTACCACGCCGTCATTGTTCATTACTCTTGACACTGTTGCAACAGATACATTTGCAAGTTTTGCCAGTTCTTTTATGGTCATACATATCTCCTTCCTATGGTTTGTAATCGTTTTCATTATACCACAATATACGCTAATGTCAAGAGAAATCGGGTGTATAAATCAAAACTATTGTAATTTTGACAAATAAAATCATATAAAACTCCTAAACACAATCCCCTTTGTATACAATGCCCAAAAGTATGTCTGAAATAAATACAAAACACAAAAAACAGGAAATATCATACATAGTATAATATTTCCTGCATAACAGACTTATAAAAGTCAATTATTTAGTTTTTCGCCGCCGATTTTGGTCGGGATGTTTTATTCTGCAAATGCATATTCACCCATAAAGAGTATTTCATCATTTGCATTGTCCTTTATCACATACACAAAAGGTTTGTCAATCTTTATAACCACAGGTTCATTTGTGATAAGGGATGATGTTGCTTTCATAAGAACTGCAGTTGCTGCAGCCGCCTCTGTTCCTTCTTCATTTACATCAATATAAGTTTTGTGAATAACATCACTTACCGCCATAGGAACATCAGACATTCTCGAAAAATCTGCTCCGCCCGTAAATGCCTTACTCATTCCCAGAAGTTTCAGTATATCTGTCAAAGAAGCACTGTATTCACATCTGAATTTAGGAATACTCAGATCTACATATTCTCTCTTCAATGTAACCTTATCAAGATATTTCTCTATATTTACAATTCTTGTGTCAAACTTCGGCATAATCACATACATACTGATGTCTTTATCATCTGACACCTTTGGTGTTCCGTTGTCATTATATGTTTTTGTATAAGGAAGTTCCACTACTGTGGCACTGTCATCCTGAGAATAACTGAATCTTCCCAACTGTCTCATAAAGTCAATTGAATGAATCTTACCGAATCTGTCGGCAAAATCTCCCGGCTGGGTTGCCTTTTTGTTGAATTCATTTTCCCAACGAGCATTGAAATATACCGCATTTACCAGAGCAGCACTGAAATCTGCACTGTTTATAATAGTCGGGATTTTTTTGTTTGTATTATCTTTAACCCAGTCGTTGATAATCTTTGCACCATCTGAAGAAGTTACTTTGCCGCTTGTGGCATTGAAGTATTCACTGAGGGTATTTTCAAACTCAGGCTTAAAGGCAATTCCTCCCACACTGTCGGTATTTACCCATACGGAGTTTGCCACATTGAACTTAAGTTCTCTTGTGTTTGTATAGATATCTATAAGTTCTTTTGCTTTTTTGTTGAACTCGTCGGTGGTGGATATCTGCATTACATCTTTGATTTCACTTAATGTATCACCTTTAGCACCGTTTGAAAGAAGTCCCAGTGCCATCTTTATACTCAAAGGAGAAATCATATAGTTTTTGTCAGTTGGCATTTTTGAATAGAGGTTGTCTGCAAAAGTAACTGCATATATCTTGTCATTGACAGGCTCTGTGTATTCAGGTTCTGTGTATTCGGGTTCTGCCTTCACATCATCCTGAACATCCTCTTTTGTTTCCTCATTATTATCTTCGGGAATTTCTTCTTTTACTTCTTCCTTTGGTTGCTCTGTGATTTCTTCTTTTACTTCTTCCTTCGGTTCTTCTGTGATTTCTTCTTTTACTTCTTCCTTCGGTTGTTCTGTGATTTCTTCTTTTATCTCTTCCTTAGGTTCTTCGGTGATTTCCTCTTTTACTTCTTCCTTAGGTTGTTCAACGGCTATATCTTTGCTTGTGAGAAAATCATTTATTACAAAGAGATTTTCGTTGCCTTCATAATCAAATCTTACTGAAGGGATTTCTGTTTTATCTTTGAGGATTGTTCCTGCGGGGAAGAAAAACACCACGCCAAAATCATCAAGATAAAATTCTGCATTCTTTCCATTCACATTCACATACTCAGATGCATTTGCATTGTAAAGACCGGGATTGTCTGCAATATGAATGTTGAATCTTGATTTAATGAGGTTTTCTATTTCGGGAGTTGCCATATTGAAGATGTGTTCTTTTGTAACAGGCAATCCTGTTGAAAGATCATATGTAAGACCATTCCGGGACTTCGACTGAGAAAAATCCCCATTCGTTCCCGTCATTGTGTGAAAAACAAAGGATACTTTATCTCCTCTGTTGTATGCTACATCAAAAGTTCTTTTGTACTCAACCGGATAAAATGTCCCGTTCTTTCCGCCTTCTGCATAATTTTCGTACAAAACAGTTGCAGCAGTATTTGGCTGGTCGCAAAGATACTTCACATAATCCATTGCACCGGTTTCGAACTTTTTGTTGAGGGCTATAACACTTTCGTTATATGACAATATTTCCGGATATGCACAAAGACCTTTAAGCACTACAGTTCTGTCAAATGCATATGAATCATATCCCTGGTATTTGTATCTGATTCTGTTGTCACCTCTGTTGCTGTCAATGATAACAGTTCTTGTTGCCCCGTCCCAGCCTACTTTTGCACCGAAACCTTCCGATACTGCTCTTACGGGCACAAGTGTTCTGTCATTTATAATCTTTGCCGGGGTATCGATTTTTGTACCGCCGTCATTGGTATATATAGTGTCTGCGCCTATGAGAAAAGCCACATATCTTGAACCCAATTCTGCATACACTTTTTTCCTTACAGGTTCATATGAAACTCTGGCACCCAGTTTTTCAAAAATAGCCCTTACAGGCACAAGCGTTCTGCCGTTTTCTATAACAGGAGCCTGATCAAACTCTACCTTCTCACCGTCTACCAGCACAGTGATTTCACCGTTTGCCATAACCGGAGATATTGATAACAACAGACATACTGTAAGTATAACAGATACAATTTTTCTGAGTTTCATATACAACACACCCTCTCTTACTCATTTATCTATATTTATATTTTTACACAAAGAGAACTGATTTTCAATAGGTTTTTTAATATTTCATAAAACTGTAATAAAAAACAGACCGTAAAATGATGTGACCCCAAAAAGTTAGACTTTTTATAGCGTAGTAGTTTTAATGACTGCTACGCTATTTTTATGCAGCCGAGGTGTTGAGCCGATATTGCACCGGACTCATCCACCCAAGTTTCTCTTTAATCCTTTTCTCGTTGTAATATTTTATATATCTTTCAATAGTTTCTTTAAGCTCATCAAAACTGTAAAAAGTTGTTCCATAATACATTTCTTGCTTTAATATTCCAAAGAAATTTTCTATGACAGAATTATCATAACAGTTTCCTTTGCGCGACATACTTTGAAAAATTTTGTTTTCTTTTAAAGCATAGGAATATGAGGTCATTTGATATGCCCAACCTCTATCAGAGTGAAATGTTCTTCTGTATGGGCAATCAGAGGTTATTTCTATTGCTTTCTTTTGAGCAGATAATATTCCAATAGCTGATGGTGTTTGTGTTATACTGTAACTTAAAACTTCGCCATTAAACATATCAAGGAACGGATCTAAATACAATTTCTTAATCACCATTCTACCTTTGCTGTCTATCTCATAATACTTAAATTCAGTAGTATCGGTAGTTATCTTTTGATGCGGTACAGATGTGTTGAAACGACGGTTAATTCTGTTGGGAGCAATTTTACCAACATTACCTTTGTATGAACTATATTTACGACTTTTACGAGTAAAAGAGGTGACTTGAAAGCCTAATTTTTGCATGATTCTTTGAACTTTCTTTTTGTTAACAAAAATCTTTCTGTTTCGTAATTCTCTATATACTCGTCTGTAGCCATAATCTTTGTTTTCATTATGTATTTCGGTGATTTCCTCTTCTAAATATTTGTCAGGGTTTTCTCTGTTAAATCGTTTTTGCCAATACATATATGTCGCCTTTGGAAAACCAATTATTGCGAGAACGTCTTTTAATTTGAATTGTCCTCGGAGGCTGTGGACGATTCTCGCTGTTTTTTCAGAAGAGCTTCCTCCTCTAAACGCAGTCTCCTCAACTCTTTTAAATATGCGTTTTCAATTCTTAATTTGAGCAATTCATTTTCAAGTTCTTTGATGTGTTCTGCACTCGTATCCACGAG
>JAZSJF010000210.1:0-3018 GCA_045534195.1 Clostridia bacterium
TCTTGAAATGCTTGAAAAAGAATGTATAACAGATGTTGTGTGCGTTGTTACAAGATATTTCGGAGGTACACTTCTTGGCGTGGGGGGACTTATAAGGGCTTATACCCTCGCCGCAAAAAACGCCCTTGATGCCGCAGGCAAAAAAGAAAAGAAAATGTGTCATATACTAAAGGTTTCTGTTCCGTATCCGGATTTTGATTCATTTGTTCATCTTACCGAAGAAAATGGTGTCGAAACAGTAATGAAGGAATATTCCGAAAATATATACCTTACACTATCATCTCCTATTGACATAACAGACAACTATATAAACAAAGTCACCGAACACTTTAACGGAAGAATTACACTTTCAATTACGGATACAGTATTAAACTGATTTTTCATAAAAATCTTCTTCAGTTTTATAAGAAGATTTTTATTTTATCCCAAATTTACTTTCGGAATTATCAATTATATTGTAATAATCATTGCAAAGAAATATAATATATGTATAATAAAAATATAATTATTAACACAAAGGAAGGGAATTGCGTTATGAAAAAGTTTATTTCGTTTTGTCTTATTGTTGCAATGCTTTGTACATCATTTGTATTTAACTATGCATTTGCAGCAGATGACATCAAGGTTACAATCAACGGTGTAGAACAAAAATATGATGTTATGCCTGTGATTGTTGACGGAAGAACTCTTGTACCAATGAGAGGTATCTTTGAGGCTCTCGGTGCCAAAGTCGGCTGGATAGACCATTCAAAGACAGTTACCGGTACAAGAAACAACAAAACTGTTAAGTTAAGAATTGATGACAATATGGCATATATTGACGGTCAGGAAACAATTCTCGATGTACCTGCAACCATTATCAATTCAAGAACAATGGTACCTGTTCGTTTCATTTCAGAAATGCTTGGCGAGAAAGTGGAATGGGACGGCAATACAAAAACTGTAATGATTGACTCGGATTATGTGCGTCAGGTTGCTATACAGCCGGGACTTGCTCCTTTGACAAATAATATGCACAGAGATATCCAGAGAGAATTTACATCATCATCTTCTTTTGATGACATTACATACTATACTCATGAAAAAACAGAAGTCGAATACAAAGAACTTCCATCCGATGGAAAAGTAATTGCAAATCTTGACTCGCTTATTTCTTCCAAATCAAAAAATGAGGACTACGGTATTATAGAAGCCGCTACTATTGATGGTGAAAAGGCTGCAAAAATCACCGTAAAGCAGAATATGGACAATACATCAAAATGTATATTCAAACACGCTAAACTCGAGGGATTTAAAGAAGGAGATACTCTCGTTGTATCATTTGATGTAAAAGTAGCAAACCCAACTGCAGATTTCAACATTATCCAACTTCAACTTGAAGAAACCACATCGGGCAAATACCTTAAAAACATCTGGGAAACAATACTTATAGACCAGGAATGGAAGTCATACATTTATGCAATACCTGCAAAAGACGGATATAATGAATTTGGAATTCGTCCCGGATACAGTGCATGTGATGTATATATCAAAAACTTCAAAATTACAAATTACGAAGATAAAATCAAACCGGAAAATATCAAAATGAACACAAACGACTATGAAGAATCCAAAAAACTTGTCAAACTCGGTTTGATTCAGGCAACCGCCGCACCGTTTGATGAAACTTATGCTGAAGAATATTCTTCAAAAGATGCACAGTGGAGAAAAGATGCATTCGACAGAATCGAAAAATATCGTAAAGGTGACTTCAAGGTAGTTGTAAAGGATAAAAACGGTAATATTATCCCTGATGCAGATGTTAAGTTCTCTATGTTTGAAACAGAATACAGAATCGGAACCGCTATTGACGGATATCTTGCCGGTACACCTGAATTGAGAGAAAAATTAAATAAGTATTTCAATACAGTCGTAAATGAGCACAATATGAAATGGGGACCTTACGAACAGAACCCAAAAGAAGCAAGAAAACAGATTGATGCTGCAAAAAAACTCGGTATGAAACATATCAGAGGTCATGCTTTTGTATGGGAAAAACCTATCGGTTCTGATGGCAAAACTCCACTTGTAGCCCCTCAGGCTCTCAAGGAGGACGGAACAGTAATAGATGACAAAGAGCAACTCCAGAAATATATCAAAGAGTGGATTTACAGACTTGCTGACGATTATGCAGGCGAAATTGATGAATGGGATGTAGTAAACGAAATTGCTACAAAAGACGCGTTCAGAAAAGTACACGGCGATGATATGATGGACGATTGGTTCAAGTGGGCAGATGAAGCAACCACTGATTCACTTCTTTTCTACAATGACTTTGCTCATTCTTATGTAAATGCAATCCCTACTGAAACTTACGGGGATATATACAAAAAAATGGTCAACTATGCAAAATCATTCACAGACAGAAAAATCCCTGTAGATGCAGTTGGCTTCCAGGCACACGAAGTATACAAAACTTATGGTAAATTCTGGTTTGACAATCCTGAAGAAATCTATAATATGTTTAAAACATTTACAGATATGGGACTTAAAACTCACGTTACAGAGTATTCTCATAATACAACAAACGAAATATTCCAGGCAGAATATTTGAGAGACTACTTTATTGTAGCCTTCTCTGTACCGGAAAATATCGGATTTACATTCTGGGAATTCTGGAACAAAATAAGTTATGCGGAAGTTTGTCCTATCTTTACAGAGGACTGGCAGTTAAGAAAAGCCGGAGAACAACTTATTGACCTTATGTACAATAAATTCTGGACTCACGACACTACTGTAAAGACAAATTCTGACGGTGTTGCTTCTATCCGCGGATTCTACGGAGACTATGATGTAACCGTTACACACAACGGTGTATCAAAAACTCTCTCTTGTGCATACCACAACGGATACGATAACGTTCTCGAATTTGTAATAGATTAATAAAACTTACAGGGGTGTATTGATATACACCCCTGTTTTACGGAGAAAATGATGAAAAATTTATTTGATGAAAATGTTTTTATAACTAGCATTGTA
>JAZSJF010000065.1:0-3091 GCA_045534195.1 Clostridia bacterium
AATCTTCATTTCCAACTCCTTGGCTCACAGAACGACATGCCTACGATCCGACTTAAAAAGAGAGTGGTTATAATGAATTATCAGAACATAAGATTTCCGGGCGGAAAGGCAAAGGCTCTTACATTCAGTTATGATGACGGACACAGGACAGATGTGAGGATGGCAAAAACCCTTACAAAATACGGACTAAAAGGAACTTTCAATTTTACCAACACCCAAAGTGAAAAAAAGATCACAAAAGAGGAAGTAAAAGACTTTATTATTTCAAAGGGACACGAAATTGCAATTCATGGAGCACACCATCGTGCACAAGGAATACTTCGCCCTATTGAAGGTATCAAGGAGGTTCTTGATTGCCGTCGTTATCTTGAAGAAGAGTACGGGTTGATAATAAGAGGTATGGCTTATCCCAATTCAGGTATAAGATGCCTTGCAAACGGTGCAACATACGAAAATATAAAGAATTATCTTATAGATCTTGATGTGGCATATGCAAGATCGGCCGGTGATGATAATGATTCTTTCAGTCTTCCTTTGGACTGGCATAACTGGATGCCTACTGCACATCATAAAAATCCGAATCTTATGGAGTACATAGATAAGTTTCTTTCCAATAATCCTGATGAAAACAGGAGAATAGTCACAAGATTTCCAATGCTTTTCAATCTGTATGGACACAGTTTTGAATTCGAGAATGATAACAACTGGGAACTTTTAGATGAAATATGCGAAAGATTTGCAAACAGAGAAGATATATGGTATGCTACAAATATGGAAATCTATGAGTATGTAGAAGCATATAACTCTTTAAAATACAGCGCGCAGGGCGATATGATATACAATCCTACGCTTTTTGAAATATGGATTGATATAAGCGGAAAAATGTATTCCATTAAGTCGGGTGAAACTTTGAAAATTGAAGAATAAATTTTTAAGGAGATGTCTAAAATGTTTGAAATGATTTTTCTTGGTACCTGTTCGGGAACAGAGCCTATGAAGGATATGCACCATTGTGCATGGGCGATAAAAAAGGATGACGGGTATTATTGGTTTGATGCCGGTGAAAACTGCTCAAGAACCGCACATCTTATGGGAGAGAACCTTAAAAATGTGAAGAATATTTTTATTTCTCATCCCCATTCTGACCATATCGGCGGTCTTATGAACCTTATCCTTACTATCAGAAAACTTTTTGTAAGAGATAAAGAACTAAGAGAAGAACCTCTGGGACTTTTTGTGCCTAAGATGGATGTGTGGAAATATCTTAAACTGTATATAGAAACAGGGGATTCCAATGTGGAAAGTAGGTTTAAGATAAATGCCGAAGAGATTGATGACGGATTGGTCTATGAGGACGAAAACATCCGTGTAGAAGCATTTTCCAACAAACATATGGAACATGCCTTCGGTGATGAAAAAATCTCTTATTCCTTCAGAATAGCAATTGACGGGAAAGTGATTGTGTATTCGGGAGATGTAAAAAATCTTGATGAAGTGGACAAAGTAGTGGGAGAGGGTTGTGACTTTCTTATTATGGAAACAGGGCATCATGTTATGGATGATATTATCGCATATTCGGAAACGCACAATGTTGATACACTTCTTTTCAATCATCACGGAAGATATATTATAGGAAACCGTGAAGAAGCAGAAGAAAAAGCGCAGGCTTCATCCAAAAAAACAATTATACTCAAGGACAAAATGAGGTTAATGGTAAAATAATATGACAGAAAATAACAGTTTCAAAAAAGGAATTGTGGACGGAATCCCCATATGTCTGGGGTATCTGTCTGTGGCCTTTGCATTTGGTATATTTGCAACAGAAAAGGGATTAAGTATTATTCAGGCACTTATTGTGTCAATGACAAATGTGACAAGTGCCGGACAACTTGCAGGTGTTCCTATAATAGTCGGCGGAGGAACGCTTACAGAACTTATGCTTTGTCAGTTTGTGATTAATTTAAGGTATGCCCTTATGTCAGTTTCACTTTCTCAGAAACTCGGAAAAAGTGTAAGAGGCAAAGACAGATTTATAATCTCTTTTATGATGACAGACGAGGTGTTTGGAGTAGCATCGGGAAATAAAAAGAGAGTGGGAAGAAATTATCTTTTCGGTCTGATACTCACACCTTTTCTCGGATGGAGTCTTGGTACACTTCTTGGGGCAGGTGCAGGAAATATCCTTCCTGCAATGGTGGTATCGGCGTTAGGCATCGCCATATATGCAATGTTTGTGGCAATTGTGATACCTGAAGTGAAAAAGTGTAAAAACACTCTTATGTGTGTGCTTTGTGCCGTAGCAATAGGATGCATTCTTTCATTTGTGCCGATTTTTGCATTTATTCCCGACGGATTCAGAGTAATAATTGCGGCGGGGATTGCAAGTGCGGTGTTTGCAGTTTTGAGACCTCTTGAAGAAAAGGGGGATAACAAAGATGAATAACACAAGATTTTTTGTATATCTTATATGTATGGCAGGGATTACATATCTTATAAGGATGATTCCCTTTGTACTTTTCAAAAAAGAGATAAAAAATAAATATGTACTTTCATTTCTTCACTATATTCCATATGCGGTACTGTCTGTTATGACAATCCCCGCTATATTTTCTTCTACAGATAATATATGGTCGGCTGTTGCAGGTACAGTTGCGGCAGTTGTACTGGCACTTATGGAAAAGAGTCTTCTCACAGTTGCCTTTGTATCCTGTGTGGTGGTATTTGTGACGGAATGGCTGACGAAATTTATGTAAAAAATTTTTTAAAAAAGTGTTGACAAAACAAAATCCGTATGTTACAATTCTAATGTTGTTTGATTTCCGGATGATTTTTCGGAACAAATAAAAAATGTGGCCCCTTGGTCAAGTGGTTAAGACACCGCCCTTTCACGGCGATAACATGGGTTCGAATCCCGTAGGGGTCACCAATATTTTTACAGACGGGATATTATTAATATCCCGTTTATAATACGGGCCTTTAGCTCAGTTGGTTAGAGCAACCGGCTCATAACCGGTTGGTCCGGGGTTCGAGTCCCTGAAGGCCCACCAGAAAAAAAGACAGATTTCGACAAAGAAATCTGTCTTTTTTTCAA
>JAZSJF010000364.1:0-13534 GCA_045534195.1 Clostridia bacterium
CTCTTTTTTTGTGCCTTTTTGCTACGAATAAACTTCGCCTCTCGACGTACACACGTACGCCTTCGGGTAACCCGAAACCAATGGTTTCGGCTCAGTTTCTTCGTTCTGAAGTCTTTTTCCTATTCCCTTAATCATAAAAACGGGGACTGTAAAATAGATTTTACAGTCCCTTTGAATTTCAGATTACTTTGTACAGTCTGTCTTACATCAGTCCAGAACATATACATTAACGGCTCTTCTTCCAAACTGCAATGCATCATAGTGTGAAGGGAAGAACAAGTCAATCTTGTTGCCCTTTATAGCACCGCCTGTATCTGCCGCAATAGAATGTCCGTAGATAAAACTTCCGTCAGCACATTCTATATAAAGTTTTGTGCCAAGGGGAATTACTCTCGGGTCAACTGCTACACAACCGTATTCTGCTCTCATTCCTGAGGCGGTAATACCTGTAGATACTCCGCAGCATCTTGCACATGCACAGTATGCTGTGGCAGATGCGGAGATAACCTTTTTGTAATTCTTTGGTCTTTCAAATGGATCAATACCCACTTCGATAACTTCTGTTACAGGTTTAACAGTAACTTCAGTATCAGTTATTTCTCTTTTCTTTTCGATTCCGTTTTCATATGTTACAAGTACAGTGTTTGTGCTTTTTCCGTTGATACCGGTTTTTACCACAAGTTCAGAATCCTTTTCGATATTTGTTGTGTAGACCTTTTCGGTGTCATATGGGATTTCTGCTTCTTCTGTGACAGTCTTATAAGTAACTCTTGTAATTATGAGTTCCATTCCGTCAAAAAGTTCATCCTGTGCAGTAACATTCATATAGTCGTGTTCAACATCCAATGTAATGATGCCTTCGTCCATCAGTTCACCTACAGTAGTAAGTGTAGAATAGATTTCGTATTTTTCATTTGCATCAGATACAACAATTCTTTTTGAAGTTTTGATGTCAATCACGTGATTGTCAGTTAATGAATCGTCTTTTTCCGAATTGATTACATCGCCTTCGTTAAGACCGATTCCGAATTCAACAAGCAAATCATTAACAGTATTCTGAGAAGTGTAGGCGTAGATTACAGGCTGATTGTCAACCAGAACCTTTACCTGCTTGAATCCTGTTGATGCGTAAACGGTAAACGCCAAAGTCAATGTTGCAAACATTACAAGGATTGCAAACATTCGCTTGTTGGAGATCAATTTACGTAACATACATTCCTCCTAATTATCTGAACCGGTGTATTTCATTTGCTTCAGGCACAACAGGTAGTATTTGCAAATGATTTATACGGAAAGTCAAAACCCTTTCCCCGATTCGCCGTTGCTAATTTTATCGTCAGATTTCTCTTTTGTCAAATTATTTCCAAAATATGTTAAAAAATAATGGGCAGTTTCAACAAACTTTTTTGAGAAAAAGCCTGTTTTTGATGTTATTTACAATTATTCCCAAAAAATCCTCAAACCCTCATTGTTACAGTATATGTAACACTTTTTTAATTATTAGTCAAAAAATGGGCCAAGAAGTTTTTAGTGCAATTTTAACAAAAAATTTTTAAAAAGCGGCTTTTTGGGACTGGTTTTTGGATATTTTGCATATATGCACCCGAAATGTTGTTTCGGGGCAATCAATACGCAATTATACATCCCAAAAACCGCTCAACCAATAGGGTTTTGGCATTTTGAAAAAAATGTCAGAAAATCCGGCAAAAATCATCAAAATAACAAATTTGTCTTTTTGGGGGGATTGAAAACATAAAAAACTATAAAAACTCTCAAAAATATATAAAAAAATATAGTTTGATGAAAAAATATTGTTCAAAAAACAGAAAATAACTGTACCATAAACGGGACAATTGCCTTTTTAGTGGGAAACTGATAATAAAAAATGAGCAAAAAATCAATGGTTTTTTATCTTTTTTAAGCAAAAAACGGGCATTTTTACCACTATATATTGTGTGTGCAAATGTATTAAAATAAGTATTTCCTTCATTATAATATACAGGCAAAAAAATTCCCTGCTTTATAGAGGTTTGGTTTCTTTATAAAGCAGGGTTTCTTCATTATATATACTTAGTCTTTGTTGACTGTGCCGATTGATTTGAGTGGCCAGATTCTTACACTTGCCTTTCCGATAATGGATTCATGAGGTACAGGGCCTATTGAACGGCTGTCGGTACTTCCTCCGGGATGACGGTTATCTCCGAGAACAAAAACATGACCTTCAGGGACAGTGTATGGGAACCCGATTACACCGCCCGGTTGAGTAATTGTATCAGGATCTATATAATCCTCTTCAAGGACCTTGCCGTCTACAGTTACTTCCCCTGTAAATCTGTCAATATCGATGACCTGATTTTCCAGAGCAACTATTCTTTTTATAAAAGGTTCACCGCCGGGGTACGGTGTAAGGATAATCACATCTCCCGCTTCAGGTTCGTACATAATTCTTCTTACAAAGAACACATCACCGTTCTGTACGGTAGGTTCCATGGAACTTCCTACTACATTTACAAGTGTGAATACATAGTTTCTTACAACAAGAGCGATAAGTATAGCAGAAACGATGCACAATATCCATTCAAGAATTTCTCTTTGCATACTTTTTTTCGGTTTAATGTCTTCTTCAGTCCGGCAGGATTCATCTGATTCAATGACAACATTCTGAGTATCTTCTTCGGAAATGTTCTCAACATTGTCAAATTCATTTTCTCTGGAGTTATCCATTTTTAAACCATTCCTTTCATTATATATATATAGGTATATTTTAAACTTAAATTTCTCCATAATGCATAAATTGGTATGGAAAAAATATTCCATACCAATAGTTAATTATGCAATCATTATTTGATTAATTCTTTTACCTTTGCTGCTTTGCCGACTCTTTCTCTGATGTAGTAAAGTTTAGATCTTCTAACTTTACCTTTTCTTGTGATTTCGATCTTTGCAATCTTAGGTGAGTTAACAGGGAAAGTTCTTTCAACACCTACACCGTAAGAAAGTTTTCTTACTGTGAATGTTTCAGAAATACCGCCGTGCTTTTTGTAGATAATAGTACCTTCAAAAATCTGGATTCTTTCGTTCTTTCCTTCTTTAACTTTTACGTGAACTTTAACAGTATCACCAATGCATAATTCAGGAAGATCTGTTCTGATCTGATCAGCAGTCAAACTTTTAATAATATCCATCGTATTATCCTCCTCTCTCTCGTAGATGTTCTTGTAAAAGACGCCGCTTGCGGCCAAATATTACAGAGGACCATCCGTGTTACCGATATATCATATCACATAAAGTTTGAGAATGCAATAGTTTTTTTAAAAAATTTTCATTTTATGTATATTATACCCTGAAATAAGAAAAAATACTTCTATATTATATATATGAAAGGAATTATCTATATGGAACTCAAAGACTCAAAAACAAGAATCAATCTTATGAGGGCTTTTGCCGGAGAGTGTCAGGCAAGAACAAGATATGATATAGCAGCGTGTGTGGCGAGAAAAGAGGGGCACGAAAACATTGCAAAGATATTTGAATATACTGCAAATCAGGAAATGGCACATGCAAAAGTGTTTTACGATTTTCTGAAAGGTTCAAACGATCAGGTTATAATGCTTGATACTTCATATCCCGTAAATAACTACGATACAACAAAAGACCACCTTGCTGCAGCCAAAACAAATGAGTATGAAGAATGGGAAGAAGTCTACAGTGAATTTGCCCGTGTTGCCGAAGAAGAAGGATTTTCGGCAATTGCCAATGCATTCAGAATGATATCTGATGTGGAAAAGACACACGGTGACAGATTTGAAAAATATCTTACGGATATAAATAATTCTTCATTATATAAAGAGGATAAAGAAATTGAATGGATGTGTTCAAACTGCGGAACCATAATCAAAGGAGATTCTGCACCGCAGGTATGTCCCGTATGTCAAAAAAACAAGGGCTATTTTGTGAAAAATACTTCCAATCAGGTTATTTTTGGATGAAATTTGTAAGTTAAGGAAAAATTTTTAAAAATATACTTGCTTTTTTATTTCTTTTGTGTTATACTCATTAATGCTTATTTAAGATTGATTTATTGAGTATTATTGAAAGAGGTGAAATAAATGAGAGAAGGAATCCATCCTGAGTACAAAGAAACAACAGTTAAATGTGCTTGTGGCGCTACATTCGCGACAAGATCAACTAAAGAAAATATCAACGTTGAAATTTGCTCACAGTATCATCCTTTCTACACCGGAAAGCAGAAATTGGTTGATACCGGCGGTAGAGTAGAAAAATTCAGAAAAAGATTTGGCATGGACAAATAATTTCAAAAAATTTGGGGTGTTTAAACACGTTTGTGTTTTTTACACTCCTTTTTTTTCGCTGTTTTCACACAACTGTCACATTTTTGATATACAATTAATGCGGAAAATCCGGAAGGAGGGTAATTATGAGCAAAATCCTGATAGCAGATGATGAAGCGCGTATAAGAGAAGTAATAAGAGAATATGCAGAGTTTGAAGGATATACCGTATCGGAAGCCTCCGACGGTATGGAAGCGGTCAATATATGCAGAAAAGAAGATTTTGATGCGATTATTATGGATATAATGATGCCAAAACTGGACGGATATTCTGCATGTAAAGAAATAAAAAAAGAAAAAGATATACCCATTATAATGCTTTCGGCAAGAGGAGAAGAGTATGACAAACTTTTTGGTTTTGAACTTGGGATAGATGATTATGTTACAAAACCATTTTCGCCAAAGGAGATAATGGCAAGACTTAATGTGGTTATCTCAAGAAACAAAAAGAATTCTGTGGCAAACGATGAAGAAAAGTTTGTTTTTGACGGTCTTTGTGTGGATGAGATAGGAAGAACCGTCACAGTAGACGGAAAGAAAGCAGACCTTACCCCAAAAGAATGTGACCTTATTTTTTATCTTGTAAAAAACAAAAACATTGCCTTATCCAGAGAAAAACTTCTTTGTGATGTGTGGGGATATGACTTTTACGGTGATGACAGAACCGTTGATACACATATAAAAATGCTCAGAAATAATCTGGGAAACTATCGTGATATGATAGTTACACTAAGAGGATTCGGATACAAATTTGAAGTATAGGGTGATTGTATGAAAAAAAGTAAGAAGAAAATGTCCTTACATATATGGAAATATTTCACGGTGTTTTCTGTTATCATAATGGTTACTTTGTGGGTACTTCAGATAATTCTCTTTTCTGCATATTATGAAACGATGAAAATCAGAGAACTTGTTTCCATCGGAAATGATGTTCTTTCCAATTACGGAAATGAAAGTTTTGAAGAACTGACAGAAAAGACTGCCTTTGTGCAGGGGGTGTCCATCGGTGTGTTTGACAGTGATATAAACATTATTCACACCACCGATACATATAATTTTAAGGGGGATTATCCTCATCCTCCCATTGTCAGAGATGGGGAAAGAAGAAAAACTTCGAGAGCCAGAGAAAATATTCCGAATGAGAACACGGAAGATAATCAGGACAAAAAAGAGCATATATTCAACGGACATCAGCAGATAAAGGAAATGGATGCAAGAAGAGTTGCAGACCTTTTTGAAGGTATAAGCGGCAATTCCGTAACACATACAGAAAAGAACAGACGGTTCGGAAAAATGATTACCTATGCGGTGAGAAAGCCGGTTGATACGGGGTATATATATGTGTATGTGAGGGCGGCACTTCCCTCATCAAACTATACTATAGATATATTGAGAACACAACTTATAATGGTAACGGTGCTTTCTTTGATTGTGGCCTTTGTTTTGTCCTATTTCTTTTCGAGAAGACTTATAAAACCTATAGAAAACATTACCCGTTCTGCAGAACTTCTTGCAGAAGGTGATTACAGTACCGAGTTTGAAGAAAGTGATTATTTTGAACTGAACAGACTGAGTAATGTACTGAACAATGCCACAAAAGAAATAGAAAAAACAGAAACACTCAGAAATGACCTTATGGCAAATGTAAGCCATGATTTAAGAACCCCACTTACCATTATCAGATCCTATGCAGAGATGATAAGAGATTTGTCCGGGGACAATCCTCAGAAAAGAGAGCAGCACACCAATGTTATTATAAAAGAAACTGACAGACTGTCACTTCTTGTTACTGATATGCTTGATTTATCCAAGTATGAGGCAGGAACTCACAATATGGATAAGAAGGATGTGTGTATATCAGAACTTATAGAGTATGTTATGACAAGTTTCAAGGTGATGACTGAAACAGGTGGATATACCATAGAATGGGAAATTGAACCGGATATCATATGCCATCTTGATGAACGGATGATAAATCAGGCAGTGTATAATCTTGTGAGTAATGCAGTTAATTATACCGGCAATGATAAATCGGTGTTTGTAAAACTGTTCACAACACCGGACAACAAAGTCCGCTTCGAGGTAAAAGATACAGGCAAAGGAATCAGTGACGAAGAAAAGTCCTTTGTGTGGGACCGTTACTATAAGTCAAGCCGTACACACACCAGAGAAGTAGAGGGTTCGGGACTGGGACTTTCTATTGTAAAAAATATACTCGATGTACATAATGCCCGATACGGAGTAGACAGCAATGTGGGAGAAGGCTCTGTATTCTGGTTTGAGTTAAATGCAGAACAGACTGAAGGGAGAAAATAATGAAAAACTTTTTTAAGAAACTCAATGTGAAAAAAATCATCATCTTTGCAGTAATAATAGCGCTTGTTGTTGCGGCAGTAGTTTTTTTCACAGGCAATAAGAATGACAAAAAGACAAGCGGTGCAACTCTTACAGGTAAGGTTACAAGAGGAAATATCGACAAGATAATCGAAGGAACGGGCACAGTAGAGGCTATGGACCGTTATGAAGTAACTGCAATCGGTGTAAGGGGCGAGGTGCTCAGTTGCACATTTGAAGAAGGAGATAAAGTAGAAAAGGATCAGGTTCTTTATACAATAGACTCCTCAGATATCACCGCATCTATTGACAAAGCGGTAAATGCACTGGAAAAGGCACAGGACAACTACAATGATGCACTGGAAAAGATAGGATATCAGACAGTGTATGCTCCCATATCAGGTACTGTTATTGAACTCGGTGCAAAAGTAGGAGATGATGTAAATCAGGGTAAGATTGCTACTATCAGAAACGAAGACAAAATGACTCTTGATATTATGTTTCTTTCGGAAGATGCAGAAAAAATATCTTCAGGTATGAGTGCATCAGTTAAACTTTCAGGTTCTGATGCAGAAATCCCGGGAGTGGTTACCTATGTAACTACAGGTGGTTTCCAGGAAAGAAGAGTAGAGATTACAGTTGACAATCCGGGTGCTATACAAAACGGAGATACTGCAACTGCAGTAGTATATTCAAATAATGAAACTTTTGCAGGAACAGGCGAAGGTACATTTACATACTTTGACGAGCAGGTGGTTCTTCTCGAAACATCGGGAGAAGTGGTTTATATCGGATGTGAGAAGGATGACAGAATAGAAAAAGGCGAACTTCTTGTAAAACTTGAAAGCAAGACAAATGAAAGAAATCTGAAATCAGCAAAACTTTCTCTTGAAGATGCAAAAACATCCCTTAAGGATGCAAGAGAAAAACTTGATGATTATGTAATCAAAGCACCTATCTCAGGTACAGTCACAACCAAAAATATCAAAGCAGGTGAAAAACTTGACAACACAAATTCAAGTTCTGCAATGGCAATTATAGCAGACCTTTCGGGAAGAACCTTTGATATGAGTATAGACGAACTTGATATAGGCAAGATTTCCGTGGGACAGGCGGTTCAGGTTGTGGCAGATGCTTACGAAAATCAGAGATTTACGGGAATTGTTGATAAAATCAGTGTAGAAGGTACATCCTCCCAGGGTGTTACTTCATACCCGGTAACAGTTCTTATAACTGACGAAAAGAGAGATATGCTCACACCGGGAATGAATGTGACCGGAGATATTATTATCGAAAGTGTACAGAATGTACTGAGAGTTCCGGTATCTGCAGTAAACAGAGGAAATCTTGTGATTGCAAAGACTTCACAGCCGGAAGTAAGCGGTGAAGGCGCAGAAAATATGAAAAAGAGACTTACCATCCCTGAAGGTTTCAAGGCGGTAAGAGTAGAAACGGGTATAAGCAGTGATAATTTTATAGAAATCAAGTCAGGTCTTGATGAAGGGGATGAAGTAGTTATCCCTGACGCTACTCAGGGCTCAACCAATATGTTTGGCGGAACCACCCCTGGTTGGGGAGGCGGCTTCCGCGGCAGTATGGGTGGCGGAATGTCCGGCGGCATGGGAGGTGCCCGTCCAAGCGGTAATATGGGCGGTGCCAACAGAACAGGCGGACAGAACCGTACAGGCGGTTCATCCGGTGCCAACAGAACAAACTCAAGATAATAAGGAGGAGCATCTATGATTCAACTGGAAGATGTATACAAAATATACTCTGACGGCGACAGTGAAATAAGAGCTCTTGATGGTGTTTCTCTTTTTGTGGACAAGGGAGAATTTACGGCAATCGTAGGTTCATCAGGTTCGGGTAAATCCACCTGTATGAATATTATCGGATGTCTTGATATACCCACATCGGGAAAGTATTACCTGAACGGGACTGATGTGAGTACAATGAGCGAAAAGCAACTGGCAGCCATAAGAAATAAAGAGTTGGGATTTATATTTCAGCAATATAATCTTATTGCCAAGTTAAACCTTCTGGAAAATGTGGAACTTCCCCTTATATACAGAAGAGTGAGCGCTTCTGAGAGAAAGAGAATGGCAGAAGAAGCCCTTGACAGAGTAGGACTTCTGGACAGATGGAAGAAGTTTCCGTCACAACTTTCCGGCGGACAGCAACAGAGGGTATCCATTGCAAGAGCACTTGCAGGCAGACCTCCGGTAATCCTTGCGGATGAGCCTACCGGTGCGCTTGACTCAAAGACCGGAAGGGATGTAATAAATTTTTTAAGAGAACTTCATGCAGACGGAACATCTGTAATACTTATTACTCACGATAATTCCATTGCGGAGTCTACTAACAGAATTATCCGTATTCACGACGGAAAGATAATTTCCGATGAAGATAATACAGAGAATCTCAAGGCAAAGGGGGAAAATAATCAATGAATCTGAAACAGTCATTTGTCCTTGCCTTAAAGAGTCTTATGTCCAGCAAAATGAGATCTTTTCTTACAATGCTTGGTATTATTATCGGTGTGGGAGCAGTTATTATTATTGTAAGCCTTATAGAGGGTATGACAGTAGATATGCTCAATACCTTTGAAAGTATGGGTGCTACAAACCTTCAGGTAAATATAACCGGCAGAGGCGGAAACAGAAATGTAAACCTGGATGATATGTATGCTTTGTGTGATGACAATCCGCAATATCTGAAGGCGGTTACGCCTACAGTCACTGTGTCGGGTGCATCCATAAAATCAGAAAGTGAAACTCTTGATACAACCACTATTACAGGCGGAAATGAATACTATGCCGAAATATCAGCAAAGGAAGCAGAATACGGCAGAGATATTTCCTATGTGGACTGTGAAGCAAGACTCTTAAACTGTGTTGTAGGTACATATGTGGCGAAGGAGTTTTACGGCGGCGCAGAGAGAGCCCTCGGTCAGACAGTAAAAATCAACGGAAGAAGTTTTACCATTGTAGGTGTTCTTGAAGAAAAAAATGATTCTGAGGAATCAAGCGGAGACGATGCAATTATTATTCCGTATACAGTTGCACAGAAACTCACAAGCAGAGGAAGACTCAATTCCTTTATTTTCTGTGCCACAAATAAGGATGTTGCACAGGCGGCGCAAACTCTGATAGAAAACTATTTATTCAAGGTTTATTCAAATTCAAATGCATACAGAGTCATAAATATGGCAAGTCTTATAGATACTGTAAGTACAATGACCGATACAATGTCACTTCTCGGTGCCTGTGTTGCAGGTGTATCTCTGCTTGTAGGCGGTATCGGTATTATGAATATTATGCTTGTATCAGTAACAGAAAGAACAAGAGAAATCGGTGTAAGAAAATCTCTTGGTGCAGCCCCCTGGGATATACTGTCACAGTTTGTGGTAGAGGCTATGACCACCAGTTGCATAGGGGGAATAATGGGGATTCTGTTTGGAATTGCAGGTTCCATCGTGGGTTCCCGGTTTTTGGGATTACCTACGGTGGTATCCGTTACGGCAATTCTGATTTCATTTACCATTTCGGCATTTATAGGCATTGCATTCGGTTATTTCCCGGCGAAAAAAGCCGCATCACTGAATCCTATTGATGCATTGAGATACGACTAAAGGAGGCTAAGACAGTGAAGAAAAGAATTGTTTCTGTTTTTCTTGTACTTTGTATGATTTTGTCATTTAATGTGACTGTTATGGCACAGGAAGAACATAAAGATAATCTGGAAGCAATGAAAGAAATTGTTTCATACTTTAATATAATGAAAGGTGATCCTGACGGAAACTTCAGACTTTCCGACAACATCACAAGAGCAGAATTTACAAAAGTAAGTGTTGCCGCATCGAAATATAAGGACTATGTTGCGCCAAATGCATATATTTCTCCTTTTAAGGATGTTAAATATACTCACTGGGCGGCTCCTTATGTAAAGGTGGCTCTTGATAACGGCATTATGGCAGGTTATGAAGACGGAAGTTTCAGACCTGACAAAAATGTTACTATGGAAGAAATCGTTACGGTTTATCTCAGACTTCTGGGATATTCCGATTCTGAATTCGGCATATCCTGGCCTTACGGACAGATTGCTACTGCAAAGGATATAGGGCTTTCGGAAAATGTGGAAATAGTTATAGGCAAAACTGCCACAAGAGAAGAAGTTCTGAAACTTTCATATAATCTGCTGTCCACTAAGTCAAAGGGCTCAGGCAGTGATTATATCTCTATCTTAAATCATTCTATTGTAGAGGATGTTGTACTGCTTGATATAAAAGGCTCTCAGGCAGAAGGCAAAAACGATGAGATTGTAACAAGCAACGGTACATACAAGGTGGGAGAAGATTTTGATTTTTCATATATGGGATTTGAAGGAGATATATGTATTGATTCAAAAACCAACAAAATTGTAAACTTTGTTCCAAATGACGGCATTATGGAAAAGCACACAGTATATAACGCTTTGCAGAACGAGGTTGTTACATACAAAGACGGTTTGCTTTCAAGTCTTAAACTTGATTCATCTACGGTTATATATGACAATGACAAACTGTCAAATTCAAATTCTGTCATTTCCAAAATGGAGATGGGAGATGGAATTTATGTAAAATATGATATGAATTCCGGCGTGGATTATATGATATACAAACCGGGAAATCTTGAAGGACCTGTTACCGTTAAGAATAAAAACTGGTATACAAATCTCGGTATCAATCCCGATACTGCATCTATTACAAGAAACGGCGAAAAGGTTACAAAGGACAGTATTGCCCTTGATGATATAATTTACTCTTCATCTGAACTCAATATGGTTATGGCTTATTCAAAGAAGGTAACCGGTATATATGAAAAAGCAACACCAAACAGAGATATGCCTTCTTCTGTCACTGTATCGGGGGTATCCTATGATCTGGAAGGAATAAATGCTTTCAACGCCCTTTCATCTGTAGGAAACTTAAGTTACGGTGATACCGTCACACTTCTCATAGGCAAAGAAGGTGCAGTGGCAGATGCTATGAAAGCAGGAGATGTAACTGTAAATACTGCTATAGTGGGTTATCTTATGTCTACCGGTCAGAAAACATATACTGATGCAAACAACAATGAATATTCTTCATATTATATAAGTGTGCTTCTCCCTGACGGAACAGTTTCCGAATACAAAACACAGACAGATTTCAAAAAGCAGATTGGTGAAATATGTTCTGTATCCTTTGACGGTTCTTCTGCAAAGGTAAAAGCAGGTATTACCGGAGCAGAGGTTTACGGAAAGGTAAACAGTGAAGAAAATACTATCGGTTCTTTCAAAGTGGCAAGTGATGTAAAGATAATTGATATATCCGGCTATCAGTCAGGAATCAATGAGCCTATGAAATATACTGCACTGTTTCTTCAGAGAATAGACGGAGTAAATCTTTCAGCCAACAGTGTATTGTATGCAGGATATAATGAAAAGAAGGAGATTGATACGCTTATCCTTAAAGAAGTTACAGGAGATATGTATGAATACGGATTGGTGACAAAGTTATCTGTCAATAAAGATTCAGGAGTGAAATCATATACCTGTTTTATGGATGGTAAAGAATACAGTGATTCCGGCAAAGGTATCAATGTTCCTCCTGCAGGAGAAGGCGGAAAGATAATTACTAATCAGAACGGAAGCGGAATTTACAGAATTACAACAATGTTCAGTATAAGCCCGAGAAACATAGCAAGTGTTACACTTTCAAATGTAGTTGCGGGAGATGGAACGGTATATACTTATGCGGATAAAGTACAGGTATACAGGATGACACCTTCATCAAATGGTGTATATTATACTTATACAAAAATGCCTCTTGATGATCTGGTAAAAGTATCTGATAATGCGTCCATTACAGTATATTATGACAAAAAAGACTCTTCAGGCGGAAGGGTAAGAGTAATCACAGTTAAGGAAAACTAAAAAAAGCAGGGATGAATTTCACATCCCTGCTTTTTCGCATTTATTCAAAGTATAGTTTCTTAAGTTTCTCAAGTACCTTTCTTTCAAGCCTTGATACATACATCTGAGAAACACCGTTTTTTGCTGCAATGTCTTTTTGAGTCATATTACGGTAGTATCTTGATATTACAAATCTCTTTTCTTCGTATGTAAGTATTTTCATTGCTGATTTGATGAAATCACGGTTTTCTATTACAAGGAAGTTTTCATCCTCCACGCCGATAAGTTGACCTACAGGAAGGGAATCTTCGTCATATACAGGTTGGTCGAGAAGCACAAGATTTACTACGCTTTCAAATACCATACAGTTGTTAAGTTCTTTTTTTGACATTTTCATAACCCCTGCGATTTCATCAAGAGTAGGGATATAACCGTCGTATTCCATACGGGAAAGTCTTATTCTGTTTGCCATCTGAAACACTTCATAAATCTTTCGCGGGATTTTGATAAGAAAGCCTTTGTCCCTGAAGTATTTTTTTATTTCTCCCATAATGGTGGGAGTGGCAAAAGTAACAAACTTATATCCTTTGTTGGCATCAAAGCGCTCTATGGCGTTTATAAGCCCGATACAGGCTACCTGATAAATATCATCATAATCAACGCCTTTTCCCGAATACTTTTTTGCTATAAGTTCGCAGAGATTAAGGTTGTCGCTGACTATTTCATTTCTTAAGGATTTGTCTTTATCTGTATTATATTTTCGGAGTTTTTCTTCAGTTGTCATAATTTCCTCCGTCAAATTTTTATTTGTCTGAATTCTCTTTTGCTGTTTTACAAGAAGCAATCAAAAGTCTGCGGATATTTCCGCATAATTTCTCGGTATATTGATAAGTGGTAACATCTATTCTTTTTGTT
>JAZSJF010000015.1:0-4956 GCA_045534195.1 Clostridia bacterium
GAAAATTACCACTAATAGATGGAAAATATTTCAAAATAAAAAAATAAGCAGAACATCATTGAAGATATTCTGCTTATAAGTATTACATTATAACTCAATTATTTAACTGTCTTTTCTGCAATCACATTACCGGATGCATCTTATATTACTTAACTTCTTTCTCCGAAATTATATTATCTTTTTCATCTGTAACTTTTACAACATATACTCCCGGTTCAATGTTGTAGTCAAATACTTCTGTATCAACAGTTTCAAATATCAGAGAACTTTTCACTACTTCTGTACCATCTTTCAAAACCTGAACTGTAGCAGTAGTGAAACTATATCCTTTGTTTGTGATGCTCACACTGATTTTGCCATCTGTCATCTCACATTTGTCTACATTAATATCATAAAGATTCGCTCTGAAAGGACCTGCAGGAATATCTGTTGAGTTTGTAAGATTTCCGCCGAGAGTACCGTCTTTCTCCATACTAACCCAGCCGTATCTTACATACTTTGCACCTTCCATATCGATAACAACTTTGTCACCGTCTGCTATGGATGCATTGACAGGATCAAATGATTCTCCGTCCTTTGAAGCGGTAAATCCTGTAAGTTTGTCACCCTTAGCAATTTTGAGTCCATCTGTGCCAAGGTGTGAAAAATGAAGAACAGGTTTATTGTTTTCTATTGTCATATATGTGTATTCGGGACCTGTATACTCATAAGAAGCACCGTAGCACATATTATCAAGGGCATAGAAAGTTCTGTTGCCTACAGGTATCTTGTCCTGAGGATGGATAAGTTCTTCATTGAGATATCCTTTAGGACCTTCGTTTGCAGTAACTATAAGTGCCACATTTTTCATTCTTCTTGAAGTATCTGCCTGAACCTGACGAAGATTCATATACTGTCCGGAGTATGGTGCAAGTTGAATTACACATACGGGCATATCAGGATTTTTGAATGATTCTCTCCAACTGTTTATATAATCATACAACTGATAATTGTACAAATCTGCCTGTCCTGAGTTTGAGCAGCCCTGATACCACACAAGTGATGAACAAGCATATGGAATCAAAGGATGAACCATTCTGTTATAAAGTGTAGAGCCTGCCTTTTTCCAGTTTTGTTCCAGTTCACCTGATTTGTATTTATCAAAATCCGAAACAATTTTTGAATATTCAGGTCTTGATTTGAGCACTTCAAAATCCATATAGGATTCGATACATGCACCGCCGAGATTTGCTCTTATAAGTCCTATGGCAACATCATATTTTGCAGATAACTGATATGCAAGAACATATCCTACCGCTTCCACACTGCCTGCAGTATCGCCGTCTATTTTTACCCAGTTGCCGTCTTTGTTGTCCCTTGCTTCTTCGTAAGCACCTACTCTTGTCTGACGGTAATTTCTCACATCATAATTCACACTGTCAGTAATGAGATACTCATATCCGTAGCATTTCTTAAGTTCCATCTGCATATTTGACTGACCTGAAAGAAGAATTACATCACCCAATGCAACATTGTCAAATTTAAGTTCTGACTTTGAATCTGTAACAGTCATTATAAGGTCTTTTGCCTTTGGCATAGGATCAAGTTCGAGATACCACTTGCCGTCTTTGACTGTGGTTTCTTTTGAAATGTCACCTAAAGTAACTGTAACCTTTGCACCTTCGTTTGTGCTTTCGCCCCATACGGGAACATTCTTGTCTCTCTGAAGCACCATATAGTCATCAAAGATACTTGGCATAAAAAGTGTACCTTCAGATTTGGCAGACACACTTATCACCGACAAAGAGGTGAACACCAATACAAATGTAAGTGATATGCTTATTAATCTTTTCAATTTATTCTCCTCCTTATCTCATTATTCAACTACAATTTCCAGTACATTTTCGCATCCTTTTGAAAATGCTTTGGAAACTTTTATTTCTTTACCGTTTGCAGTAACATTTATATCATAATCACCGAAAAATCCATTAAATACTGCATTACCTTCGGCATCTGTATTTACCGATACACCTTTTGTCCAGAATTTGTTGTACATAAGGTCAATAAATTCCTCTTCTGCATATGCTCCGGGGATTGTTTCAAGATAGATTCCCTCAACAAACGGATTCATAAGTGCAGAGCAGATTGAGTATCTTAAGAATCCTGCACTTACAGTATCTCCGTCAACAGAAGAACAGATAAGGTTTGTAACTACAATATCTTTGTTAAATTCTTTAAGAGTGTCATACATATGTACAGTTCTCTTTGTATCTACAAGTGTTTCTGCATTTATCTCCATACCGATACCGATAGAATCAACCTTTGCACCGTTTGTAAGAAGATAATTTATATACTGATTGTAACTTGGTCTTGATGCAAGGTAATTCTGATTTACCATTACTTTTTTGCCAAGTGCTTCTGCATATGAATACCAGTCAATGAGAGGTGAGTTTCCAAGTTTGTTTCTTATGGCTGTGCTCATAAGCAAATCATCTGTAAGGATAAACTCATCCGCATTCACATCTTTGAGAACAGTTTCTATTCTTTCTTTAACTGCGGTATTTACTGCAGTTTTGTCCTTTCTTGCATCGTAGAGTGATGAAGGGATAAAGTCTTGGGCATCTTTTATTACAGGAGAAGCAATTATCTTTTTGATACCCAGGTTTTTGAGAGTATCAATCTGAGAATTTACCTTTGATGCGTCATATGATGTCCATTCCATACCGTCTTTCACGATAGCCGCATTGAAGTATTTTGCGATTTGTGTTTTGTTTTCATCTGTGAGGTCAGCGGATTTAACATTCACACCAAGATCTATACCGTGCTCAAACATATCTGCTTCAATCTTTGCATCCTTTATTGGATTTCCGTCTTTGTCTTTGACAACAACTTTGAAATCTCCTTTTCTCACCTTATCAATTGTCTTGAGCATATCTGCCTGCCATGATGTATCGGATGTCCAGTCTTTGTTGTCAAACCAGTAAGAATAATCACTGGCTGTGTTTGGAAGTTCGGAAAGTTTGAATTCCTTCTTCACATTATATACATAAAACTCCTTGATTTCTATTGTCTGTTTTGAAAAACCGAATCTTATTGCAAAGTCAATTGCATCTGCGGCTGTTTCGTACGGGAATATAAAGTTCTCCCATTCAGAACCGAAATCAAAAAGTTGGAATACAGATTTTTTGTATGTTTCAGGGTGCTCCTGCTGTACCTGAACAGAGCCGCGTCCTGACTTTCCGTCGGATATAAGTCTTGCAGAGAAGGATATGATAAATCTGTCTTTCGCTTCGTATTTATCCTTAAGAAATCCGTTAAGACGTGCTATGGCACAGGTAGTGTTATTTGTAACACCGTCTACTGTCACTCTGATAACATCGCCGTCTTTTTCCATCTTGCCGCCTTTTTCGAATGTATAACTTGCATTTAATATATCCTGAGGAGTAATGACAGGTGTATTTTTCATTTCTTCAGGAACGGTTATACCTGTAGCATTGTAATCATTCATACCCTTATAATCGGAAGATGTTTTGAATGTTGTGGGAATGGCTCTGTGAACATCGCTCTTTATTTCGCGGTCTTTGGATACAACCACAACTGTCTTTGTTGAGTCAATCCAGTCCACCTTTTCACCAAGGGCTTCGGATACAAATCTTACGGGAACAAGTGTTCTTGATTCCATAATACCGGGAGCCACATCAAGGGTGATTTCTTTATCATTTATGTAGGCTGTTTTAGAATCAATGGTAAGCTTCACATTGGTGCCGTTTCTTGATGCCGATACTGTCTTTGTGGCATCATCCCAGTTTACCTTTGCACCGAGAGTTTCAAAAATGCCTCTGAGAGGCACAAGCACTCTGCCGTTAACATTCACGGGCATACGGTCAAATGTCACTTCTTTGCCGTATATCATAATGCCGATATTATCTTCACTTGCAATTACCATTCCAAATGATGAAAGGCACAATATAAGTGAAAGAACTATTGCTGTTACTTTTTTCATTTTTCCTTCTCCTTTTTTAAAGAATCTTTCCTTTATTATACATTTTTACAAAAAAATTGTCAATGACAATTAGCCATTGACAATTCAAAATCTATATGCTATAATTCCCATAACAAAATACAAAAGGGGTGCTTGCACATAGCAGGCTGAGAGTAAGTGTGTGTCACTTTAACCCATTACCTGATTTGGATAATGCCAACGGAGGGAAATAGATACTTTGTATTGCTATGACTGTACTTTCGTTGGAAGTATAGTCTTTTTTATTTTCAAAAATCAATTTGTGCATAAATTGTATATAAAACATATACCAAGGAGGAATCATTTTGACAAAACTAAAAAAACTTACCGCATGTTCTATGCTTATAGCATTGTCATGTGTACTTTGCGTAGTATCAAAACTCATCCCCGCCCCATGGCTTCAGGGAGGAAGTGTAACTCTGGCATCAATGGTGCCGATAATTGCCGCTTCAGAAATTTTTGGCATAAAATACGGTCTTCTTACATCTGTGGTATTTTCTGTTCTCCAGATGATACCCCCTGTGGGAAGTTTCTATCCGCCGCCAACACAGACATTTGTTTCATTTGTCCTTGTAGTTATGCTTGACTATGTGATAAGTTATTCTGTGCTTGGACTTTCGGGAGCAATATGCAAAGGCTTCAGATACAAAAAGTTCTCATATTCTCTGGCAGGATTTGTAACGGTATCCATAAGATATCTGTGTCACATTATGTCGGGACTTCTCATATGGGGTGTATATGCACCTGAGGGACAGACGGTGCTTTATTACTCAGTTTTTTATAACGGTTCATATATGGTACCGGAAATAATCATCACAACGGGTGTGCTTATATTTATAACACCGGTTATTGAGAGAATGAGAAAGGATATGTAATATAAAAGGAATGTAAAAAAACTCCAGATGGCAAAAAGGTATAGAGTAAGCTAAAATCAAGGCCCTGATATCACAACAAAA
>JAZSJF010000403.1:0-7027 GCA_045534195.1 Clostridia bacterium
GTCTTTTTTGTCGATAATCTTTTCCCAGTCCCACTGGTCAACGAATACCGAGTGAATGTTGTCTGTATCTTCATCACGGCGGATTGCATTCATATCTGTATACAGACCTTCGTTTCTTTTGAATCCGTAATGCTTTAAGGCGTATCTTTTCCATTTTGCGAGAGAATGAACGATTTCATATTCTCCGTCAACGCTTTTTAAGTCAAAACTTACAGGTCTTTCTACACCGTTCAAAGTATCATTGAGCCCTGAGTGTGAGTTTACAAAAAGGGGAGCGGATACTCTGGTAAGGTTCAACTGAATGGCAAGATCCCTTTCAAAAAAGTCCTTTACCTTCTTTATGGCCACTTCGGTTTGTCTGAGTGATAAAAGTGATTCATAATCTTTTGGAATAATCAGATTTCTCATTTTAAAATCCTCCAACTAAATTTACACCAATATATAATACCACTAATTCAAAAGTAAATCAAGCAAATTTTTGGCATTTTTTAATAATAGTCCGATTTAAAGGCAAGAATAAATCTATAACATAAGGGAGGATGATATTTTGATTAAATACAGTGATAAATATTTTGAACACAAATCCTCTGTGTATAACAAAAATTTATCAGAACTGGCGGCAGATCTGATGCTTATTTCCCACGATAAGACAAAAATGAGAGAGTTTTTTGAAGGCAATAAATTTGAATACCGTTTTGTCAATTACCGTTCTACAAAGAAACCTTCTTTTTCCGTAGGATTTGCAATAGGGTGGAAAACTCACAAAAAACTTGGTGACATATGCATCATATCAGTAAGAGGGACTGTAAAGGGGGAATGGTATTCAAATTTTGATTTGTTTGGAAGAGAGTGTCCTGAATGTGAAAGACATATCGGGTTTTACAGTGCAGCAAAAGATGTGGAGATAGAGTGTGACAGACTTTTTGGGGACAAAAAAGATGTCCGTTTTCTGATAACCGGTCATTCAAGAGGCGGTGCAGTTGCCAATATTATTTCTTATATTCTTTCCGTTGAGAAAACTTATACACAAAAAGATAATGTATACGGGATTACTTTTGCATCCCCGAATGTGTCAAAGAATGTCTCTGAAAAAATGGATAATATTTATAACTTTGTAAACAAAGATGACATAATTACTCTCATTCCGCTTAATATCAAAGACTCTCCCTGGTCTTACAACCGGTACGGCATCACAATTATTATGGATATAAATTCTGAAGATGTGTATCTTAACAGAAGGATAATGAGATATTACCGCAGACTTACCGGAAAGAAGTTTGTACCGATAGACGAAGGTGATACAAACGATGTGATATCCACAGTTATAAATCTGTCACCGTCGCCTATGGACTATTACACAAAGAAAAGTCCCGCATATTCAAGAAAACTTGTAAGTATGTATGATTACTTCAGTTACGGCATACTCAAAATTCTTTCCGGAAGTGCGGCTCTTGCAGGAGGAGTTTTTCTTGCACAGACAAAAAACGGAGCATTTTCAAAAGTAACAGAGTATCTGATGAAGTATGCATCAGGGGAGTTTTCTTCTCACAAATCAAAGTCCAACGGGATAGAATGCAATCATTCCAGAGAATTGTATTTTGCATTTGCAAAGGCATATAATAAGTATGCAGATTAAATAAGTTGCAATGCGATATGTTTTGTGATAAAATAAATGTGAAATTTTGTGATTTTACGGAGGATGGTTATGCTGAATTCACTTAAGAAAACTTTTTCATCAATATATTTAAAAATGCTGATTCCTTCAGTTCTGATATTTTTTACCACTTTTTTTACTGACGGAACATACAGTATGCTTATAGAATACACAGTACCGAAGTTTTTGCTTATGGTGTTTATGAATGTTTTGCCATTGTACTTTATGATATATTTCTTTTATCATATAAGTACAAAAATGTGGATATCTACATTGTGTACATCGGCAGTATTCGGTATATTTCATACCATAAACTGCTATAAGATTATATTCAGGGCAGAACCTTTCAAAATTTCTGATGTTTTTACTGTGAAAGAGGCAACAAATATTATCCAGAACTACAAACTTGAACCACAGACAGAAAACATAATAATGTGGATTGTATTTGCCATAATAGTGACGGCAATTGTATTTGCCGAAAAATATGGCTTCTTTAAAGACAGAGAGTATTCCACAGGTGGAAGAAAAGCAGCATCTTACATTGCAAAAGTTGTTATATCACTTTTTATAATGCTTTCCCTCTACAATCTTGTATATCAGAATACTGTTATTTCCAGCACCCTTACAAACACATCCGAGTATCTTGATTCTGTGAAGAAACAAAAGAGAACCGGTTTTACAGCCTATGTTCTTTCGGGTAAGATGATGAATGACTTCAATGTGCCTGAGGGCTACAACCCTGAGGAAACAGAAATGCTCGTTAAGGAATATGAAGAAAAAACTCAGACAGTAAATGAAAAAATAAAAAGTAAAAATCTTACTTATCCAAACATAATTGCTATTATGAGTGAATCATTTTTTGATCCTCAGACAGGGGAAAATGTGGAGTTTTATCCCGGCAAAAATCCTCTGGAAAACTATAACAGAATAAAGAAATCTTCCTATACCCGTTATGGAGAAATACTTGTACCGGGTATCGGAGGAGGTACATCCGATACAGAATATGAGTTCCTTACCGGTTCAAATGTTTCTGTACTTGATACCAGTATGCCTCCTGTATTTAAGACATATCTCAAGGAAAAGACCTATTCCATTGTCCATCATTTCAAGGATCTGGGATACGAAACCCATGGAATCCATCCGGGACACAGATGGTTTTACAACAGAGGCGAAGTATATCACTGGCTTGGGTTTGATGATTTTCTTTCTATGGAAAGTCTGCCGGATGATGTGGATATGATTAACTTCTATGTAACCGATGATGTATCATTTGAACTCATTAAAGAAAGTTATGATGCATATCTTGAAAAAGAGGAAAAGAATGGATATTTCAATTTCACCGTCACTATTCAGAATCACGGACCTTATATGGATTATGAAACCGAAAGAGAAGCGGTGCTTAAAAGAGAGATTATAAAAGATGAGAAACTCTATAACGCCGTAAATAACTATATGATAGGATTGTCAGATTCTGACAGAATGTTAAAAAACCTTGAAGAATATATAAACGGTATAAGTGAACCTACCGTTGTGGTATTTTTTGGCGATCATCTTCCGTATTTTGATGAAAAAAGAGAGGGACTCAGACTCCTTGGCGTAAATGTGGAGGGGGATGTGGAGAATCTTGCCAGAAGACATACAACTCCTTATATGATATTCGGCAACAAGGCTTTCAGAACATGGGAAAAGCAAAACAGACTGAAGCCTTCAAAGGGATATGGCGGCAGAATATCATCAAGTTTTCTTGCAGGAGAACTTTTTGATTATGCTCACATAGAGAAACCTTCTATGTTTGTATTTATAGACGAATTAAGAGAAAAATTTGACGCTATAAGACATTCTTCGTTTTATATCAAAGATGGTGTTGTTACAAAAGAAGTTCCCGAGGGCTCTGAAGAAAAACTTATGGAATATCAGAAACTTATATGCTATTACAACACCGAATGGAGCAAAGTCAAGTAATTTTTCGGGGGGATATTATGGGCACTGTTCAGGAAATACTCGCAAACGAAAAACTTAATATATCCGGTATAATTGCCGCAGACAGAATCCCCGTGATAAAGACCTTTGCCCCAAAAAACGAGGGAAGGTATAAAAGCGGTCTGATATTTATGCAAAAGGGCAGATGCGAATATGAATTCCCGGGAGAGAGTTTTGATGTGGTTGAGGGAGATATGGTTTATGTGCCTGAGGGGGCACATTACAGATGCACCCATCTTATAAATCCAAATGAATGCAGGTATTATGTGCTTGATTTCAACATTACAGACGAAGAAGGCAAAATGATGAATCTGTGTCCGCATCCATTTAAGGTGGAAGGTTGTGACAAAGATGCTCTCAGTCCACTTTTTGAAAAAATAATGAATCTTTATAATGTGTATGAATTTTCAAACCACCTTATTCTTAAATCGGTTGTGATGGAAATTCTCTATATCGTTTCAAAATCCGAAGAAATATCCGGAACGGCAAACCCGAGATACGATGATATAAAAAAGGCGTTGAACTATGTGGAATTTCATTACAAAGATAATATTTCTTCAAAAGAACTTTCGGATATGTTCAATATGAGCCATTCACATTTCAGAAGGCTATTTGTAAAAGCCGCAGGCTATCCGCCCACACTTTACCGAAACAGAATAAGAGTACATAAGGCATATGAAATGCTTGTTAATTCCAATATGTCTGTTTCGGAAATAAGCGAAGCGGTAGGCTTTTGCGATGTATATTATTTCAGTACAATGTTCAAAAAGATTATCGGGGTATCTCCCGTTAAGGTGAGAAAATAAGTTTGGAGTGAATTTGTTGACAGAACTGATTTACAGACTGTTTATAAAAGAAAAAGACAATATATCTGACAAAATTGTAAGACAGCGTTACGGGACAGTATGCGGTATAGTGGGAATAGTTGCAAATTTCTGTTTGTTTCTTGTTAAACTTATAGCGGGACTGATTTCATCATCTGTAAGTATTATTGCAGACGGTATAAATAATCTTTCCGATGCATTGTCCTCAGTTATAACCATTCTGGGTTTCAGACTTGGCGGAAAAAAGCCTGACCGTGAGCACCCCTTCGGACATGGAAGAGCAGAGTATGTAAGTGCTCTTTTGGTGGCAGTAATTATTGCGGTTATGGGATTTGAGATTCTTAAGTCATCTGTTATAAAGATATTTCGTCCGGAAAATCCCCAATACAGTATGTTTACTGTAATAAGTCTTATCGTTGCTGTTATGATTAAATTATGGTTGTATTTATTCAACAAAAAGACCGGCAAAAAGATATCGTCACAGACAATCATTGCCGCATCCAGGGATGCATTGTCTGACTGTATAGCCACATCTGCGGTACTTGTGGGAATGTTTTTTTATAGTTATTTTGATTTTAACGCAGACGGATATATCGGATTGTGTGTATCTTTGTTTATACTCTATACAGGATATGTCACTCTGAAAGAATCTCTTTCACCAATTCTCGGGATAGCACCTACAGGAGAACTTGTGACAAAGATAAGAAAAATAGTTATGGAATCTGATGAAGTGGTGGGAATGCACGATCTTGTGATTCACAACTACGGTCCAACAAGATTTATGATAAGTCTTCATGCAGAAGTGAGAGCAGACCGTGATATACTTTTTCTTCACGAAAAGATAGACAGTCTGGAAAGAAAACTCAACGATACATTAGGATGTGAATCGGTAATCCATATGGACCCGGTTGAACCGGAAAACGAAGAAGTCAATGAAATCAGAAATTATGTGACAGAAATTATTAAGGGAATTGATAAAAAACTTTCGGTTCACGATTTCAGAATGGTGAAGAGAAAGGATTATACCAATCTTATTTTTGATGTGACAGTTCCATTTGAATTTGAAATGAGCAATGACCAACTTGATTTTGTCATAAACAGAAAGATAAATGAATACGGCAGTATATACAGAACTGTTATAGAGTACGATAATTCTTATATATAAAGGAGAGAAGGGTATGAAAAAAATATTTAATGTATTAGTTATTATAGTATCTTTGTGTCTTATATCCGGATGTATGAGTTATGTGAATACAGAGGGAAACAAAAATGAAAATATCCCTGATGCAAAAGAGGAAATAGCACATAAAGATGACGGCAAAGAAGAACCTATCAATCCTGTGGTAGTGCAGAAACTAAGTATAGACGAAGCAAAGGAAAAAGCAGAAAAGACCTATGGCGGAAAAGGAGTGACTGTAAGGCTCGACGGAGAGTATGCAGAGGGCGATATTATTTATTATGTGTTTGATTTCGGTGCAGATATGGGAGGAGTATTTTCAAAAGATTTTTCTGTAGTAGTGGATGCACAGAGCGGAGAAATGTTTGAAGGAACATATGATAAGGTGAATAAAAAAATTATCAGATACTGATATATGAAAAAATTGTAACAAAATATGTAAATTATTATAAAATTTGTATTGACATATATGTAAAATATCATATAATTAATATATAAATTATCAAATTATAAGGAGAGATAACAATGCTTACAAAAGAACAGTATGAAGTTTTGAGCAAAAAAGCAATGGAATACCTTGATAAGGCTCACATTGCAATCACAGATGAAGAAAAGGCAAATATTGAAGTTGCTGAATATGAACTTGGGTGTCCGGAAAAAATCGGTCTTGAACTTGTTGTATATGTAAATACAGAAAGATGTTGTGCAAAGGAACTTGTACTCCTTCCATATCAGACATGTCCCGAACACAGACATCCCGAAGTCAACGGATGCACAGGTAAGGAAGAAACATTCAGATGCCGTTACGGTAAGGTATATCTTTATGTACCCGGTGAACCTACAGAGAATATTCAGGCAAAGATTCCTGAAGGTTTCGAAGACTGCTTTACATGTATGCACGAAATCGTGCTTAACCCCGGTGAACAGTACACAATTATGCCTGATACCTTCCATTGGTTCCAGGCAGGTGAAGAGGGTGCAGTAGTATCTGAATTCTCCACCAAGAGTCAGGATGAATATGATATCTACACAGACAAGAGAATCGATCCTGCAGGAAAAAGACACGTGTGATAATTCAAAGATAAGTACAACATATAAAAGCAAACATACAAAAACTCCTTTGAATCGTTATTTGCGATTCGGAGGAGTTTTATTATATACATTATTGTGCTTATAGAAGAAATTTGTATGTACTGATATAAATTTTTTTATATATTTAATTGACAAGATTTATATATTGTGATATCATAGATAAAAATAATCTTTAAGGGCGATACAGAGAGATCGGCAAGGTTTATAGTTGAGTTTATAACGGCTTGGGGATGTTTTGAGCATCTTTGCCGTATTTTTGAGTATGCCCTTTGGATGAAATATTTCAGGAGGGTATTTTTT
>JAZSJF010000405.1:0-9485 GCA_045534195.1 Clostridia bacterium
ACTATGACTCCTATGTGGATTTCACTTATCACAACTGTATTCTTACGAGTGCCTATTGCATACGGAATATCATTCCTTACAAGAACAGAACAACTTCCCTACGGTATGAAAGAATGTATACAGATAAGCCTTCTTTCCTCCTGGGTAATCGGTGCATTTCTTACAGTGGTGTTCTATCTTAAAGGTAACTGGAAGAAAAAACGACTTAAATAAAATAAACCGAGTGAATTCACTCGGTTTTATTTTATTTAAGCAATTGTTCGCCTACCTGATATATGTTGCCCGCTCCCATAGTGATTACCACATCTCCGGGTTTGGCATTTTTCATTACATATTCTTTGATTTTTTCGAAACTTTCAAGATAAATTGCACCTTCTGTGGCATCTGCAAGTTGCTTTGATGACACAAGTCCTGTGTCCTTTTCTCTTGCGGCATATATATCCGCAATAATTGTCACATCTGCCATAGAGAGAACATCAGCAAATTCATCAAAAAGTGTTTTTGTCCTTGTGTATGTATGAGGCTGGAATATACACCAGATTCTGTTGTGCTCCATTTCTTTGGCAGTGGTGAGAGTGGCTCTTATCTCTGTAGGATGATGAGCATAATCGTCTATGACTTTAAATCCCTTTACCTCACCTTTATACTCAAATCTTCTCTTCACTCCGGTATATTCTTCTATACCTCTGATAATATCTTCTCTGTCAAGTCCCAGGAAATCAGACGCTGCAAAAGCAGAAAGGGAATTAAGTACATTGTGCTCTCCTCCCACGCCGAGGGATACGGTTGCAATCTTCTCACCTTCTGATACTATATCGTAAGTTGCTCTTCCGTCCTTGTCAAATGAGATATTCACCGCATTATAATCTGCATCATTGTATCCTACGCTTATCACCTTACAGGTTGCCTTTTTTGATGCCTTTACGGTATTTTCGTTCTCTTTGTTTATGATAAGTGCTCCGCACTCAGGCAACAATGCACCGAAATCCGAAAAAGCATCTATAATATCATCAAGGCCTTTGAAATAATCAAGATGATCCGCTTCCACATTGAGAATAATACCCACTGTAGGAAAAAACTCAAGAAAACTTCTGTGATATTCACATGCTTCAAGAATCATATATTCGTTTTTTCCGCATCTTAAATTACCGCCGATGGCATTCAACTCTCCGCCCACCATTATGGTAGGATCTGTATCGGCAGACAAAAATATGTGGGAAAGCATAGATGTGGTGGTAGTCTTTCCGTGAGTACCCGACACTGCAACAGAAGTTTTGTAAGACTTCATAATCTCACCTACAAACACTGAACGTTCTATAGTGCGGATTCCCTTTCTTCTGGCTTCCATAAGTTCAGGATTGTCGTCAGATATTGCAGCAGTATATACTACAAGATCGGGATTTTCTATATTTTCTTTTTTCTGTCCCACAGTTATCTTGGCACCGTTTTTCTCAAGAAGTTCGGTAAGATTTGAAGAGGACATATCAGAGCCTGAAACTTTTATATTATTGTGAATCAAAATCTGCGCCAGTCCGCTCATACTGATACCGCCGATGCCGATAAAATGCACATGGTTATAAGTCATAAATTTCATCCTTCCGGTGAAAATTTTTTTAATTTCCATAATAGTTAATGTACTAAGATATTATACTACAAATTAAGGAAAAATCAACAGGATTTTAAAAAAATCATTGAAAAATATCTTATAAATGGTATAATTAACCTTGATAAGACAATGATTATTTTAAGGAGGAGAGATATGTATGCCTGATTTTAAATTGGTTTCAAAATTTCAGCCTATGGCAGACCAGAAAACCGCCATCGAAGAACTTACAAATTCCATAAAATCGGGAAACCGCGGACAGACTCTCCTTGGTGTTACCGGTTCGGGAAAAACCTTTACGGTAGCCAATGTAATAGAAAAACTGAACAAACCAACCCTTGTCCTTGCCCACAACAAAATCCTTGCGGCACAACTTTGCAGTGAGTTCAAGGAATTTTTCCCTGAAAATGCGGTGGAATACTTTGTTTCATACTATGATTATTATCAGCCGGAGGCATATATTCCCGGTTCTGACACTTATATAGAAAAAGATGCTTCAATCAATGACGAAATAGACAAACTGCGCCACTCGGCAACTGCGGCACTCTTTGAAAGACGGGATGTTATCATTGTTGCCAGTGTGTCCTGTATATACGGTCTGGGCGATCCTGAGGACTACAAGGACCTTATCATAAGCCTTCGAACAGGTACAGAAATGCCTATCCGTGAACTGTTGCGCCGTCTTGTAAACATCCAGTACACAAGAAACGAAATGAGTTTTGAGAGAGGCACATTCAGAGTAAGAGGCGATGTGGTGGAAATCATCCCCTCTTCATCCAGTGAAAAAGCACTGAGAGTAGAATTTTTTGGTGACGAAATAGACAGAATATGCGAGATAGATGTACTTACGGGAGAGATTCTTTCCTTCCGCTCATATGTGGCAATATTCCCTGCATCGCATTATGCTACCACTCCCGAAAAGATGGAGGTGGCAATAAAAAGTATACAGAAGGAACTTGACGAAAGAGCAGCAGAATTGAAAGAACAGGACAAAATCTTAGAGATGCAAAGGCTTCTTCAGCGTACAAATTACGATATAGAAATGATGCAGGAAATAGGTTTCTGTCAGGGAATAGAAAACTACTCAAGACACATAAGCGGACGCCGTCCCGGAAGCAGACCTTATACACTTATGGACTACTTCCCCGATGATTTTCTCCTTGTAATAGACGAATCCCATGTAACAGTACCTCAGGTAAGAGGGATGTATTTCGGTGACCGTTCAAGAAAGGAAACACTGGTAGAATACGGATTCCGTCTGCCGTCGGCATTTGACAACAGACCGCTTAATTTCAATGAATTTGAAAATATGATAAATCAGGTTGTATTTGTAAGTGCTACCCCCGGTGAATATGAAAAGGAGCATTCCGAACTTATTACTGAACAGGTAATAAGACCTACGGGACTTCTTGATCCGAAGGTGGAAATACGACCGATAAAGGGACAGATAGATGACCTTATAGAGGAACTGAAAATCACCACCCAAAAGGATCAGAGGGTACTTATCACCACCCTTACCAAAAAAATGGCAGAAAGCCTTACCGACTATATAAGAGATGCGGGGCTTAAGGTAAGATATCTCCACTCAGACATAGACACTCTTGAAAGAATGGAAATAGTGAGAGATTTAAGACTTGGTGTTTTTGACATACTTGTGGGTATAAACTTACTGAGAGAAGGTCTTGATATTCCCGAAGTAAGCCTTGTGGCAATCCTTGATGCAGACAAAGAAGGATTCTTAAGAAGCGAAACAAGTCTTATCCAGACCATAGGAAGAGCCGCAAGACATGCAGAAGGTCGGGTAATAATGTATGCCGACAATGTGACAAAATCTATGGATAATGCCATAAGAGAAACCAACAGAAGAAGGGAAATACAGACAAAGTACAACCTTGAAAACAATATCACACCTCAATCCATCAAGAAGGATATAAGAGGTGTAATCAACACCATCACCGAAGATACCAAAAAGAAAAACGACACATCCGATACAAAGGAAATGTCTTTGGAAGAAAAAATTGCACATCTCACAGGAAAAATGCTCAAATGTGCGGAACTTCTTCAGTTTGAAGATGCTGCACGGCTTCGTGATGAAATTGAAAGATTAAGAAAGGCAACAAAATGAAAAAGAATAACGAAATCATAATCAGAGGTGCAAAAGAACACAATCTGAAAAATATAAATATAACCATTCCCAAAGAAAAGTTTGTGGTATTCACAGGTCTTTCAGGCTCAGGGAAATCATCCCTTGCATTCGACACAATCTATGCGGAAGGTCAGAGAAGATATGTGGAGTCACTTTCTTCCTATGCAAGAATGTTTCTCGGACAGATGGATAAACCTGATGTGGAATTTATAGAGGGATTGTCCCCTGCCATAAGTATCGACCAGAAAACCACCAGCAGAAATCCCCGTTCAACTGTAGGTACGGTAACAGAGATATATGACTATCTCCGACTTCTCTATGCGAGAGTGGGTGTACCGCACTGTCCCGAATGCCATAAGAAAATCAGACAGCAGTCCATAGAGGAAATGGTGGACAGAATTATGGAACTTCCCGAAGAAACAAAGTTTCAGATTCTATCTCCCGTTGTAAGAGGCAAAAAGGGAGAGCATACAAAGGTATTTGAAAATGCAAAGAAATCAGGCTTTGTCCGTGCAAGGGTAAACGGCGAAGTTATGGACCTTTATGAAGAGATTAAACTGGAAAAAAACAAAAAACACACTATAGAAATAGTAGTAGACAGACTTGTAATCAAAGAAAATCTCGAACAGCGTCTTACCGATTCACTGGAAACTGCCCTTGAACTTGGAGAAGGTCTTGTATATATAGATGTGATAGGCAAAGAAATGCTCACATTCAGCAAAAACTTTGCCTGTACAGACTGCGGCATAAGTATCGAAGAACTGAGTCCGAGAATGTTTTCATTCAACTCACCTTTCGGTGCATGTCCTCATTGCAGCGGTATCGGAAATATGATGGAAATAGATCCTGATATGATTATCCCCGACAAAAGTGTATCCTTTACAGAGGGTGCAATCGTCACAATGGGATTCAATATAAAAGATCCAAAGACCATTGCTTATCAGCAGTTTTCTGCAATGTCAAAGATGTTTGGCTTTGATCTTAACAAACCTGTATCAGAAATCCCCCGGGATGCATATAAGCAAATTCTTTACGGCACAAGAGAGCCAATAGACTTCACATTCAAGGGAAGAAGATACTACACACCATTTGAGGGAATTATCCCCTGTATGGAAAGACGATACAAAGAAAGCCTCTCTCCTTCAATGAAGGCGGAATACGAAGAATATATGGGTACTCAGTCATGCCCCGTATGTAATGGTGACAGACTGAAAAAAGAAGCCCTTGCCGTAACTGTAGCAGGCAAAAATCTTGCCGAAGTTACAAAACTTTCTGTAAAGAAATGCAAAGAGTTTTTTGAAAATCTGACTCTTTCCGAAAAAGATACAATAATTGCAAAGCAAATCTTAAAAGAAATCAATGCCCGTCTGGAATTTCTCATAAATGTGGGCCTTGAATACCTTACCCTGTCAAGAAGTGCAGGTACACTGTCAGGCGGAGAAGCACAGAGAATAAGACTTGCCACCCAGATTGGCTCAGGCCTTACGGGAGTGCTTTATATACTTGATGAACCAAGTATCGGACTTCATCAGAGAGATAATAACAAACTCCTTTCCGCTCTGAAAAATCTCCGTGATCTGGGAAACACCCTGATAGTTGTAGAACATGACGAAGATACAATGTATGCGGCAGACCATATAGTGGATATCGGTCCGGGTGCAGGTGTACACGGCGGAGAAGTGGTGGCTCAGGGTACTGTCAGGGAGATTATGAAAAACAAAAAAAGTATCACCGGTCAGTACTTAAGCGGTGAAAAACAAATCCCGCTTCCAAAAGAAAGAAGAAAAGGCAACGGAGAGAAACTCAAAATATACGGTGCAAGTCAGAACAACCTAAAAAATGTGGATGTTGAATTTCCTCTGGGAAAAATGATAGCAGTAACAGGTGTATCAGGCAGCGGAAAGAGTTCACTGGTAAATGAAATTCTCTACAAAACCCTTGCCCATGAACTTAACCGGGCTAAGAAAAAGGGCGGAAGTTTCAAAAAAATTGAGGGACTTGAGCATCTTGACAAAGTTATAAATATCGACCAGTCACCAATCGGAAGAACACCCCGTTCAAACCCTGCCACCTACACAGGTGTGTTCACAGATATAAGAGAAGTATTTGCGAGGACAAATGAAGCAAAAATGAGAGGATACGGTCCGGGAAGATTTAGTTTCAATATTTCCGGCGGTCGGTGTGAAGCATGTCAGGGTGACGGTATACTGAAAATCGAAATGCACTTTTTGTCTGACGTATATGTTCCCTGCGAAGTATGTAAGGGCAAAAGATACAACAGAGAAACTCTGGAAGTGAAATACAAAGGCAAAAGCATCTCCGAAGTACTGGATATGACTGTGGAAGAGGGACTGGAATTCTTCAGAAACATTCCAAAAATCGAAAGAAAACTCCGCACTCTCTATGAAGTGGGGCTGGGATATATCAAAATCGGTCAGCCTTCCACCACTCTTTCAGGCGGTGAAGCACAGAGAGTGAAACTTGCTACAGAACTGGCAAAAAGAGGCACAGGCAAGACTATGTATATACTGGACGAGCCTACAACAGGTCTTCATACCGCAGATGTTCATCATCTTGTGGAAGTCCTCAATACCCTCTGTGACAACGGAAATACCGTGGTGGTAATCGAACACAACCTTGACGTGATAAAAACTGCAGACCATATCATCGACCTTGGTCCTGAGGGCGGTGACAACGGCGGTACAATACTCTGTACAGGTACACCGGAAGAGGTGGCAAAAAATGATAAGTCACACACGGGAAGATTTTTGAAAAGATATTTTGAATAAGTGAAAATATTTTCATATATGTTTTATAAATAAGTTCTAAATCAATACAAAAACGGAAATCATTTCGTTTTTGTATTGATTTTTTTAATATTTTTTGATATTATAAATACGAAAAATCTATTTGCATGGGAGAATAAAAATGAAAAACATTTTTGAAAGCGGTAAATACTATGCAGGGTGCAACTACTGGGCATCAGGACATGGTATAAATATGTGGAACAAATGGAACGAAGATACAGTAAAGAACGACTTTGAGAAATTAAGTTCTCTTGGTATAAAAGTAGTAAGAGCATTCCCTCTCTGGTCTGACTTTCAACCGATAGATACAGTATGTACGGTAAGAGGCAATGTGACGGGATTTTCTGTGGACAACGGCGAAACCATGCTCACATCCTTTGACGACGGAATTGACGAAGAAATGGTATCAAGATTTATAAAAATGCTTGATATCGCACATTCAAAAGGCATCAGTGTTATCCCATCACTTCTCACCGGATGGATGAGCGGAAGACTTTTTGTCCCTCCTGCACTTAACGGCAAAAACCTTATTACCGATCCTTTCTGTATGAAATGGGAGGTTATATTCCTCAAAGGTATGGTTAACCGCCTGAAAAATCATCCTGCAATTGTCGGATGGTGTATAGGCAATGAATGTAACTGTATGGGTGCAGTAGAAAACAAATATCAGGCTTGGCTCTGGACAAATCAGATGTCTGATGCAATCAAATCTCAGGACAACACAAGACCTGTACTTCAGGGTATGCATTCACTTCTTAATCCTGATGAAGGCAACTGGATTTTGCAGGATGGCGGACTTAGTTGCGACATACTTACCACACATCCTTATGCAAGTCCTTCATATGATACAGACAAAGAAATCATAAATACTATCCGACCTCTTCTCCACCCCGTATCTCAGACAATTTATTACAGAGGACTGGGACAGAAACCTGCACTTATAGAAGAAACCGGTACATTCGGCGAAATGTACTGTAATGAAGAACTTACTGCAAAGTATGCAAAAGCAGAAATGTTCGGCGGTTGGGCACACAATCTTCTGAACTATATCTGGTGGATAGGATTTGACCAGGGTAGCCTTACATATTATCCTTTCCTTACAAACAACCGTGCATCAAACTACGGATTATTCCGTGAAGACGGCAGTGTAAAACCTGTGGGAAGTGCTATGAAAGAATTCAACCAATGGCTTGACAAATTCCCATATGACAAACTTCCCGAAAGAATCGTGGATGCAGTATGTATCTCACCAAGAGAAAAAGGTAACTACACTCACGCTTCGTCTATGGCATTTTTACTGGGCAAGCAGGCAGGTCTTGATATGGAATTTGTATATTCTCCGGACTCACTCCCTGATGCAAAAGCATACATTATCCCATCACTTAACGGCGCTCTGGGTATGGATGCACATTATCTCAAACGCCTTATGAAAAAGGTGGAAGACGGTGCTGTGCTTTATCTTTCATGCGGTGACGGATTTATAAGAAATATGAGCAAGGATTTCGGCTTCGAAATCATATCCCGTCATCACACTGCCACTACAGACAAAATAACTATCGGCGACACCACACTTGATATATTCGGAAAGATTGTATATGATATAAAGAAAACTACCGCAAAATCCCTTGCAACCAATCAGAATGGCGAAGATGTATATCTTGAAGCAGACTACGGCAAGGGCAAGGTAATGTTATTTATGTATCCTGTGGAAGAGTATCTTTCAAATGTATTCAATAAGTTTGAACTGGGATACCACAAAATTTATGAGGTTATAAAAAATAATATCAAGTCCGATAAAGTCGCAGTATTAAATGACTTTATGTCGGGAATGACAGAGCATATCGTAAATGATAACGAAAGAATACTTATCATCACAAACTACTCAGGTAAAGATAAAGAAATCTCCGTCACAATCCCATCAGAATGGAAGATGAAAGAATCTTTAAGAGGAAATGTAACAGAATCAGGCAATGAACTTAAATTCAGTATTGATTCTGCAGATACTGTAGTTGTAACTATAGAAAAGTAAACATATATGCTCAAAAATGCACCAAAAGGGACGCTCCCTTCCGGTGCATTTTTTGTTGCAATCCATTAACCTGCATCTTTGATTTTGAGGCGTATCTTATCACTAATCATAGCGATAAATTCTGAATTTGTAGGCTTACCCTTGGAACTCAGTATTGTATATCCGAACATAGAATCAAGCACCTCAGGATCTCCTCTGTCCCATGCAACCTCTATAGCGTGTCTGATTGCTCTTTCCACTCTTGATGATGTGGTATTATATTTCTTGGCAACGGAAGGATAGAGAATCTTTGTGACGGAATTTATGGTTTCCATATCGTTTATTACCATTATAATGGCATCTCTCATATACTGATATCCTTTGATATGAGCAGGCACACCGATTTTCTGAATGATGTTTGTCACACCGGTTTCCAGATCAAAGTCGGTATTTGCTCCGTCTTTTTTCACCTCTTTTATGGCAGAGGGGAAATCCTTGAATTCTCTCACTCTGTCTGCAAGAGTGGAAAGATCCACGGGCTTCACCATATAATATCTTGCTCCCAGATTCATGGCGGTGGTAATCACCTTGTCATTGCCGATAGCCGAAACTACTATAGTATTCGGCTTTTTAGAAAGGACTGTACTGTTATCAATTTTTGACAAAAGCCCCAATCCGTCAAGATTTGGCATAATAATATCTGTAAGAAGAACATCAGGCTTTGTTTCCATTACCATTTCATATGCTTCTTTTCCGTCATAGGCAACACCCACAAGTTCAATATCTTCGCACTTTGAAAAATAATCCTTCAGGCTTCGACAGAATTCCTTGGAATCATCCGCCACCATTACTCTTACTTTAACTTTATTCATCATTAATTCCTCCATAGTGTAAATTTTTGGCAAGAATCAGTATAATGGG
>JAZSJF010000437.1:0-6918 GCA_045534195.1 Clostridia bacterium
CATAATGAGTAATTTATAAGTTTTGTTGTGATTTCAGGGCTTTGATTTTGGCTTACTCTATGCCTTTTTGCGATCTGGAGTTTTTTTACATTCACTTATTTTTTAATTTGACTAATCACAGATAAGGGAGTATAATATAACAATAAATTTGAAAGGATATGATAAATATGAAAATTGCAGTTACATACGAAAACGAAATGGTGTTTCAGCATTTCGGACATACTGCTGCATTTAAGATTTATGAAACAGACGGAGAAAAGGTTGTTAAATCTTATGTGGAAGAAACCAACGGAAGCGGACATGGAGCACTTGCCGGAATGTTGAAAAATCTTGGTGTAGATGTACTTATCTGTGGCGGTATCGGTATGGGAGCAAAGGTTGCTCTTATTGAGGCCGGAATTAAACTTTTTGGCGGTGTGTCAGGGGATTGTGATGAAGCGGTAAATTCTTATATTTCAGGCACACTTATATATAATCCGAATGTGAAATGCGATCATCACGATCATGAACACGGTGAAGGACACACCTGCGGTGAGCACGGATGCTCAAGTCACGGTTGCCATTAAAAATTCCCGTACATAATCAGGATGTAAAAAACTCTCTGATGTTGTTGAGATTGACAGTCTGGAAGAACTTGCGGTGATAGATCCTGTCTACAAAAAGTACATTTAATGCTTTGATGGAAATGTTGTATACAAAAATTGCGCAAAATAGGACTTAAACAGTTGACAAACAGCGGAAAATTTTGTATAATAAATTTAATATTATAGGGCAAAATCGGTGAAAACTGATGACGCAAAGCTATGAGACTAAGGTAATAAACTATGTCGGTCAAGCTGCAATGATGATACAGGTCGGGGTCGGCGTGTATATTATTGCAGTTTTTTTGTTTTAATTTATGTTTTTTGCCCCAAAAACATGGAGGAAACATGATATGGAAAATCCAAAAGTTCAGATAGTTGTGCCGGTATATAATGCGGCAGAATATTTACGGAAATGTCTTGACAGTATTAAGAATCAGACCTACACAAACTGGGAGGCGATACTCATTGATGATGCTTCCAAAGACAACAGCAGGGATATTATCAGGGAATATGCAGAATCGGATAATCGCTTTGTGTATGTCCCGTTAGAGAAAAACGGCGGAGTGTCCCGTGCAAGAAATCACGCTCTTTCTCTTCTTACAGGTGATTATGCTGCATTTCTTGATTCTGATGATTACTGGGAAGAAGATATGCTTATGACCTTGGTGACAAAAATCATAGAAGCGGATTTTGATGTGGTGCAGTGCAGATTTATTTATGATTTTCCGGGCGGAAGGACGGTACTTCCTTCAGGTGCTTTCAAATGCGATACAATTCTCCGGGGCAAAAGCCTGAAAAAAGTGTACATAAGAATGATGACCGGAATCAATATGAATCATGTGTGTATGAAACTTATACGAACATCACTTATAAAAAATCTTCGGTTTGATACCGGACTTAAAACAGCCGAGGACCTTAAACTTTGTGTGGACCTTTTCAAATCGGTAAAGACATATGCTTTTATTGACAAGCCTATGTATCATTATCGGAGAAGCGAACAGTCACTTACGGGAAAGGGGCTTTCCGGCAAACAGAAACTTTATGCTAACCGTAAGGTGGCAGTGCATATGGCGGATGCTCTTAAGGATTGGGGTATAAACAATTTGTTTTACAAAACATTGTGTTACCTGAGGCCGTATATTATCATTGTTTCAAAGATATTCAGAATAGCAAGAGAAAAAATTGTCGAAAAAAAATAAACAGAAAAGGCGGGAGGATACAGAAATGAGTAAAAATATCAAACTAAGAAATATCCGTAATGAATACATACATTCCTTTATGTGGAATTTCATTGTTATCTTTGCTGCTCTTATTGCGGCAGATACGGTTCTTCATCAGATAGGGCCTATAGGTGACAGAACAATGCTTCTGTTTTATGCTGCAGACGGCGTGATTACACTTCTTTTTATGTACTGGATGGAAAAGTATTCCGTTACTATCAGCGGTCTTTATGAAAGCACCGTAATAAATGTACTTTCGAATATTTACACATTCATAGCAGTATCTTTTGTGAATCTTCTGTTCTTTTTTTCAAAAGAAAAATTTATTATGGATGCAATTCTCTGTGTAGCCAAGATTATAGGTGTATATCTTACCGATCTGATACTTATAAGCGTGAGAAACAATCCTGAATTCCGCAAAAAACCAAAAATGCTCATTATCGGTGCTACATCGAAGAATTTCTACAGAATGAAGAGAATCAAATACGGTGTTCTTGCAAACTATGACTCCTGGTACGAAAGTATCGAAGAACTTAACATTGATGAAGTAAAGGCTTTTATAGATGAGAAGTTTTCTCAGTACGAAGCAATCTGTGTACTTGATGGAGTAAACGAAGAAGAATATGCACTTCTGGTAGGCAAAGCGACAGAACTCAATAAGGATTTGTTTATAGTTCCCAAGATGATTGATGTTGGTAAGACCAATGCACGACTTGCCCGTTTTGATGATGTACTTACCCTTTATATGCCTGAAAAGGTGTTGTCAGGAATAGAAAAATTCCTTAAGCGTTTTATGGATATAGTTCTTTCTCTTGTGGGATGTGTTATTGCGGTTATTCCGATGATTATAATAGCCATTCTTATAAAACTCACATCCAAAGGGCCTGTATTCTACAAACAGACCAGATATACAATAGGCAAAAAGGAATTTGAAATTTATAAATTCCGTACAATGATTCCTGATGCAGAGAAACTCAGTGGTCCGAAGTTTGCAGAAAAGGATGATCCGAGAATCACACCTATCGGAAAGATACTTCGTGCATGCCGTCTTGACGAACTTCCTCAGATACTCAATATCTTAAAAGGTGATATGAGTGTGGTAGGCCCAAGACCTGAAAGACCTGTATTTGTAGAGCAGTTCGAAAAGGAAATAGAAAACTATGATTACCGTTTCGAAGTAAAGGCGGGACTTACCAGTCTTTCCCATGTGTATGGCAGATATTCAACATACATTCACGACAGAACATATTATGATTTATTCTACATAACACACTATTCATTGTTGCTTGATCTTAAGATTATCCTTCTTACTACAAAGACAATGCTCCTTAAATCGGCGGCAGAAGGTGAAGATGATTTTAAAGAAAAAACAGTAGCACAGGAGAATGCGGAGGTGGAAACGGTTGAAAAAAATAGTTAAGCCAAATATAAATTTTCTCAAAAAAGTTTTTTATAAAGGCAGACTTTCAGGGTTTAGAAAACTTATATCTCTTATGGTTATGGTAGGTATGCTTTTTTCCTGTATTTATTTTGTAAAAATTGCATATCAGGAATCAGCCGCTTCAAGAGCCCATATCATTCTTAACTACCCGGAGATAGCAGAGTCAAGATATCCTGACGGAAGCAGATTTACATATTATGACTTCATATGTGACGAAAACTTAAGTGAGGCACTTGAGAGAATGCAGTTGAAAGGTGATTACATCAATATGACTGTGGATGACTTAAGAAACAAGTTTTTTATCTACAGTTATCTTGACGGTTCTGCCACTTCATCAGTGCAGACTGCAAGAAGTGAGGGCAATGACTTCAGTTATGTTGCAAATGAATACAAAATCACATATATCCAGCCTCATAACTATAAGGACAAAAGATTCCTGAGAAGATTTTTTCCTGAGAATCTCAGTGTTAAGTTTCTTGAAACCCTTATAGAGGTAAACAGAGAAAGGATTTCATCAGATCTCGGCGGAATACAGGGCTTTAAGACGATAAGCCAAAGAGACAGTAATACTCAGTATGACTACAACGAAGAAGTGGCTGTATATAAGACAAAAATCAAAAACATAATTTCATATCTTAAGTCGCTTGAAAGAAATAATCCGGATTTCATATCCCAAAAGCACAATCTTACACTCAATGATGTGAAGGGTAAGTATTCCTTCCTTATTTCAAACAGACTTGACGGTATTGAAAGTTTTGTAGAGTCTTCAGGTATATCCAAGGATGTGGGACAGACTTCAAACAAAATCAATGTAAATATTGAGGACAATACTCTGAAATACAACAAAGCATTTTCAAAAGCATCAATAAATGATTATGCTATGAAAAACTATGACCAGACCTTTACCGAAAACCTTATCAATGTAATTCAGAATAAGGACTATGGTCTTTATCAGGCAAGACCTAAGACTGCATTTGATACAGTATCAAATCAGAAATTCAGTTCTGATGAAAAGGTGGCAGAGTACGGTACAAATATAAATATTTTTTCTCAGGAACTTCTCATATATCAGAATGTGCAGTTGACACCTGAAGAAAGTGAAAGACTTAATGCAAAATGTGCAAGACTTATTTCTGATTTCAGAAGCGAGTATGACAGACTTACGGAAGTTGCTCTGGAAGTTGTGACAGAATATTTCAATACTACCAACGAAAATTATGTTACTGCAAAAGTTAATAACAGAGGACTTCTGAGCAAGAGTCTTATTATAAGACTCGGCATTATCTTTGTTGTAGGTGCAACATTGAGTTTTATAATTGCGGTATTTGCATCATCAATGAAAGACAGAAAGAAACTTAAACAAAAGAGAGAACAGATCAAAAAGATAAAAGAAAATGACAAGAAGGAGGAAGCATAAACTATGGGACTTTTAAGTTTGACCGAAATGATAAAAATAGTCAAAAAACACTTTTTGCGCATAGTTGCTCTTTCTCTTGTTGCAGGACTTATAAGTTGGTATGTGGTAAATATGATGCAGACATACACCTGTACTCTCGGGTTTAAGTACAATCACAAAGAAGCGATAGAAGGACTTGCTCCTGACGGAGAAAGTAAACTTAATCCCTACGAGATTCAAAACCCCGTAGTTATCAAAGCCGCACTGGAAAATATGGGACTCAAAGAAGGGGACAATGACATAAGTGTCAAGGGTATCCGTCAGAATATCTCCATCAACAAGGTGGTTACCGAACTTGACAAGGAAGTAAGCAAATCAGCGGCTCTTCTCGGGGAAAAGTATGAGGCGGCAGCCACTGAGTACGAAATGAAATTTACATATAAGGCAGAACTGGGTGATGAGTTCGGTTCTTTGATGTTCAGTAATATCATCAAGGAATATGACAATTTTCTTCTTGCCAAATACTACAACAAAAAGATTGTAGAGGACTTTGCGAAGATAGTCAAGGATTCAGATGCGGATTATATAGTAATTTCTGAATCAATGAGCGAAAGCCTGGATGACATTATTTCTACTCTTGATACTCTGGGAGCAGATTATCCTGACTTCCGTTCAAAAAATACGGGATATTCTTTTTCTGAACTTGCAAGACTCTATCAGAATCTCAAAGAAATCCAGTATGCCAAATATTACGGAAATGTCCGTGCGGGAAATCTTGCCAAAGACAGTGAAATGGTTATCAAAAGTTATCAGTCCAAGGTAAAGGAACTTACCGAAACCATGGAGGTTGATTCCAAGATAGCCGACAATTACAGAACTGAAATCGGCAGTTTCTATGACTCCTACAAACAGGCAGGTTTGTACGGACAGGCGGAAAGAGTGCAGCAGAACACTGACAGTTCAAACAACCGTGACCAGGATGTTCTTGAAGATAAGGATCTTGAGGATTATAAGAATACATACGATGATATAGTACTTAACTATGCTGAGCGTGCAACCAATTCCACAGATGCCTTTCATACAATAGAGTATTACAATACAATCATAAATGACTATATCAATGATACTGTTTCCAAGGAAACAAAAGAAGAACTCATCCGCAAAAATGATGTGATTATGGAAGAAATCGAAAGACTTTCTTCAGAATACAGTGCTATATCCACAACCACTCTCAATGAACTTTATGAAGGAAAGGTAAATAACGATCTTGAATATCTCATTCTCCCTGAAGTTTCTGCAGATGTTCCTGTGATGCTTATTGCCGCATTCCTTACAATACTTGTTTTTGGTCTTTTGATTATCGCCGCACTTGTTCTTGAGTTTATAAAAAAGCGTGTAGACCTTGCGGAAGTAATGAAAGATGATGACGAAGAAGAAAAGAAGTTTATTGATGTAAACGGTATGGATGAACTTCATCAACTTGTATACGAACAGTATCTTGATGATTTTTCGGAGTTTTATCTTGTATATCAGCCTATGGTATCAGCAGACGGCAAAGATACACATATGGAAGCATTTATCAGATGGCAGAGCCCTCAGTTCGGTATGGTTTCTCCGGGAAAGATTATAAGTTGTGTATCAGATTTTGATATATTCAAAGAACTGAATGACTGGATTGTGGGAACCGCGTGCAACGAACTGAAAAACTTCAGACTCAAAGGAAAACCTCTTCCTGTAATTCATATCAACTGTCCGTATAATCAGATAAATGATTTTGCTATCAATGATATTATTGTGAAGCATATTTCAAAGAACAATATTCCTGCAGACAGAATCTGTCTGGAACTTGTGGGCAAGGATGTATCGTCTGCACTGGAAGATATTCTTCTTCTGGAAGAGATGGGAATACAGATTTGTATAGACAAGTTTGAGAATTCCGATGAAGACAAGGAAATCCTCGGTGTTGTGAAACCGGGATATATCAAGATGAGTCTTGATATTCTCAATTCCGATATGTATGCAGTATCTGATGAAGATATAATGGAAACAACACAAAATATGATAGAGTACTTCTCTGATGTTCTTATGAAGTGCCGTGAAGCAGGAATCAAGGCTTGTATCTGCGGTATAGAAAATAAAAATCAGGATGTGCTTGCAGACAGAATCGGCTTTGATTACAAGCAGGGCTATTTCTACGCAAAACCGGAAAAAATTGATTAAAAAAGAGAGGACAGATATATGAAAAAGGCATTAAAATGGATATTGATTGTGATAGTT
>JAZSJF010000209.1:0-2678 GCA_045534195.1 Clostridia bacterium
ACAAGCACTTATGATATATTCCCGGATTATGGCTTTGCCGTAGATGTTACAGATACGGGGGATACTCCGGAGTGTAAGTTTATGGATGTAGAACTGGGCAAAGGTCCTTGTATCAAGATAAAGGACCAGTCAGTAATCTGCGACAGACAACTGGTTACAAAAATGAAAGATATTGCAACCGCAAATTCCATTCCTTATCAACTTGAGGTTCTGGAGCATGGCGGTACAGATGCAGGTGCGATGCATATAACAAAATCAGGGGTGAAAACAGGTGCAATATCCATTCCTACAAGATATATTCATTCAACCTGTGAAACCTGTGATATAAATGATATAAAAAATGCAATTTTACTTGTAGAAAAAATCGCGGACGAGATATAATTCTGTCCACAAAAAAGGGTGTTTGATTTGTATTTAAAAGGAATTAAAATGCAGGGGTTCAAATCCTTTGCAGACAAAACAGAACTTGAATTTGACAAAGGTATAACTGCCATTGTAGGCCCTAACGGAAGCGGAAAGAGTAATGTTTCCGATGCTATACGTTGGGTTATGGGCGAGCAGAGTGCCAAGTCGCTTCGAGGAAGCCGTATGGAGGATGTTATCTTTTCGGGTACACAAAACAGAAATCCATTGGGCTTTGCAGAAGTGTCTATTATTCTTGATAACTCTGACAAAAGTCTTCCCATTGAGTTTTCTGAGGCAGTTGTCACAAGAAGAGTACACCGAAGCGGAGAGAGTGAATACTTTATAAACAAGATTCCCTGCCGTCTTAAGGATATACACGAACTCTTTATGGATACCGGTATAGGCAGAGAAGGTTATTCTGTAGTAGGACAGGGTAAGATTGATGAAATTCTTTCATCCAAATCTGAAGACAGACGTCATATATTTGAAGAAGCGGCAGGTATAAGCAAGTATAAATACCGCAAAAATGAAGCAGAAAAGAAACTTCTCAATACCGAAGAAAATCTTGTGAGAATAAGAGATATCCTTTCAGAACTTTCAAGCCAGGTGGGACCTTTGGAAAATCAGAGCAAAAAAGCAAGAAAGTATCTTGATTTAAGAGAGGTGCTCAAAGGACTGGAAATCAATATTGCCATAAGGAGTATTGAGAAATACAAAGAGGATACCAAAAAGTGTGAGGAAGACCTTAAAGTGGCTCTTACTCAACTTAATGATGCAAAGAAACAAAAAGACGAACTTGAGGCGCTTATAGAAAAGACACAGTCTGAAACTGTTGCATTGAACAGACAGATTTCCAGACTGAAAGAAGAACAGTTTGGTATAGAAAAAAGCCATGCTGACCTTATAAACAAAATAACCCTTTACAAAAACGATATAGAAAATAACGAAGGCAATTGTGAAAGAATCATAAAAGAGATTGAAGAACTTGACAAAAAGGCTCTCAAAATAGAAGAAGAGGGTAAGGCTCTTGCCGTTGGACTTGAAGAAAAAGACAAAGAACTTCTTGATATGGAAAAGAAACTTTCCGAATACGAGAAAGAACTTGAACAAAAGAGAGAAGATGCACACAAGGCATATTCTCTTATCGAGTCAAAAAAAGCGGATATAGTTGATATTCTGAACAAAATTGCCGCAAATAGAGCCAATATCGAGGGTTTTGATGTGGTGTTCAAAAACTTCCACGACAGAAAATCTGCAGTAAAAGACGAGTCAGATACCAAAAAACAGGAACTCGCCAGACTCGAAGAAGCCATTGAAAGTCTTACAAAAAAACTTTCTGAGGACATTGAGTACAGGGATAGTCTTTCTCTTGAAATGGAAAAAATCAAAAAAGACTATTTCAGAATAATGGAAGAAAATGAACAACTCAAAACCAAACAGAATGAAGTTACTCTTGATTATAATAATAAATTCTCAAGAATGAAGGCTCTTGAAGAACTTGAAAAATCTCTTGAAGGTTACGCAAGAAGCGTAAAAGAGATACTGAATTCAAGAATTTCGGGAGTAGTGGGTGTTGTATCAAAACTTATAGAGCTTAAGAACGAATATGCAGTTGCCATTGAAACTGCGATGGGAAGATCTCTTCAGGATATTGTTGTAAGAACCCCGGAAGATGCCAAGGAATGCATTGAGTACTTAAAGAAAAACAAACTGGGCAGAGCAACATTTCTCCCTGTTTCTTCTGTCAGGGAGAATTCTCTCAAACACCCGCCAAAAGAAGACAAAGGCTATATCGGCATTGCAAGTGACCTTATTACATATGACAAAGAGTATGCCGATATTATCAGTTCACTTGTGGGAAAAACCGTAATTGTTGATAATATTGACAATGCAATAAAGATTGCAAAGAAAAATGATTACGGTTTCAAGATTGTAACCCTTGACGGTCAGGTAGTAAATACAGGCGGTTCTCTTACAGGCGGAAGCATTGACAAGAGAACAGGTCTTATCAGCCGAACAAAGGAAATCGAAGAACTTAAAGTCGTTATTGCAAAACTTGAAAAAGAGATTGACAAAAATGACGAGAAACTCTTTGAAAACAAAAAAGAAATAGAAAAAATTGCATCCAAAAAAGAAGAAATTGAAAGAAATACCGCTTCTATGGATGCAAAGATCGCATCAGAAAATACAGAACTTTCACACATTAAACTAAACTGTGACAATGTAAGAAAAACTATAGAAAATCTTTCTAAAGAAGACAAAAATATTCTTAC
>JAZSJF010000005.1:0-1683 GCA_045534195.1 Clostridia bacterium
TATGCCTTGCGGCTCGATATAATAAGTTTATTATATAATGAAATGTAATGTCAAATACTACAAATACATAAAGAGATAGGAAAAAGGCTTCAGAACAAACAAAAATACATATAAAAGGACACTTCAATTCAAAAAGTGTCCTTCTAATTTTTATTATAGATTTGCTATAATCTCATTAAGTTTATCCATCTTGTCTTCGATGTCTTTGACAAGTTTGAACTGGTTTCTTGCTCTTATAAGGTTGTGAGCAGGCTTATGAATCTTGAAATAAGTATCACCGTTTAAGTAATCTGTAAGGAATCTTATTCCGCATTCATATGTAAGAAGTTTTGCAGAGAAACTGAGAAGTTCCTTTTCTCTCGGGGTAATATCCTTGCCCATAAACTCAAGGAATCCCTTTGCAAATGCTTCAAAAAGTTTTTCATCAAACCATACTTTGTCTAAATCTTCCTCATCCTCTGCCGCAGATGATGCGCCTATTCTCAAAGCATCACCGAAATCATACAGAAGACTTCCCTGCATAACAGTATCAAGGTCGATTACACAAAGAGGTTCATGAGTCTGATCGTCAAAAAGAATATTATTGATTTTTGTATCATTATGAGTAACTCTCAATGGAATGCTTCCATCCTCTATACCTTCGAGAATAACAGCAGCATCCTTTGCTCTTGACAATGCAAATTCCACTTCATCCTTCACAAAAAGAAGTCTGCCTGTTCTGTTTTCTCTGATAGCGGTTTCCAGAGCCTCTACTCTTTTTACAGTATTGTGAAAATTAGGTATTGTATCAAAAAGTGTGTCTACAGGATAGTCTGTAAGCATCTGCTGAAATTCACCGAAACCGCGTCCTGCATTGTACATATGCACATCGCTTTCTGCTTTTTCGATAGTTTCTGATCCGCCGATAAACTTATACACTCTGTATACATGGTCGTCATCACACTTTACAAAACTCTCGCCCTTTCTGGTCTTTACCACTGTAAGGGTGGAACGGTCTTCATCTCTGCCGAGAGCCTTCATTTTGCATCTGATGTGCTTTGTGACATTTTCTATATTCTGCATAAGTTCATCAGGTTTTTTGAAAATATTTGTATTTATTCTCTGCAGAATATAATTCTTTGTATTGGTTATATATGTATCATTAATATGTCCGTTTCCATAAGAATCAATCTCTGAATCCAATATAAATTCATTTAAAATACTATTCAAATCAATTGGTTTTGACATACAGATTTTCTCCTTGAAAATTCCTTTTATGTAATATATTTCCTATTGACCTTGTATGTTATATCACATAAGTGTCACAATGTCAATAAGGAATTTTTTATCTTAAAGTGAATATTTTTCCCAGTTATAAAGATGAGCAATTTTTGCAAACTTTTCTTTTACCAAAGGAAGATCTTCCGCATAGGTAATGCCGTACCATTCATCGTCTGTAGGAAGGACTTTTACCTTTTTGCCGTATTTGTCCTTGATAGCATTTACTGCTGAAGGAAGGAAGAATTCCGCTTTTTCCTGGTGGATATTTTCATCAAGGAAAAGACACAATTCCTTGTCTATATAGCCAAATGCCTCGTTGTTTAATCCCCACATATTCATTGATACGATTGTATCCTTCGGATAATCGTTGTCATAAGGAATCGCAGTTGCTTCATTTACATCTGTAAGGAATCCGTCTTCTAT
>JAZSJF010000298.1:0-7082 GCA_045534195.1 Clostridia bacterium
CTTATATATATAATATATTCTACCATACAGTGGATAAAAATACCACACTATTTTTTATAAATTATCTATTTTATTCAGGGACAGCCTCCCACCAAACTGATTTTTCTATATATTGTGGTGTGTTTTTGCCTATACACAAGATATAAAAATATTACAGAATGATTTCAATCAGATTAAGATAAATTTAAAATTTTTTTCAAAAAACTATTGCAAAATCAAAAAAAATGGGGTACAATTTAACTAACAAGTGGGTAATTGTGGATAAAAGTGTGGAAAAGTGGATAATTTTATAAGGCTTTCCCACAGTCACACTCATTTGTGGAGTTTTTTTATTATTTTTCAGAAAGGAGCGGGATGAGATATGACAACAGGATTCATTGGCGAATACTATCACAGTGTGGATGTTAAAGGCAGAATGAATATTCCTGTTAAATTCAGAGAACTTCTGGGCGACACTTTTGTTGTTACCCGTGGTCTGGATCAGTGCTTATCCATATACCCGTTAGATGCCTTCGAAGCCTTTGCACAGAAACTTCAGGCACTTCCTATTTCTGACAAAAATGCAAGAAAGTTTGTACGATATTTTATGTCAGGTGCTGTGGAATGTGAACTTGACAAGCAGGGAAGAATACTTCTCTCCCAGCCTTTAAGACAGTTTGCAAACATCTCCAAAGATGTTGTAATAATCGGTAACGGAACCACCATAGAAATCTGGGATTCAGAAATCTGGAACGATTTCAATACTGATATGACACCTGATACAATTTCAGACGGTATGGGCACATATTTAATATAGGTGATACAAATGGAATTCAAACACATTTCAGTATTACTCAATGAGTCAGTTGATGCACTGAACATCAACCCTGACGGAGTATATGCCGATGCTACTCTGGGAGGCGGCGGCCATTCAGAACTGATACTTAAGTCCCTTTCCGAAAAAGGGCTTCATATTGGCATAGACCGTGACAGAGAAGCCATAGAAGCGGCAAAAAAACGCCTCGGATGCTTTTCAAACATAATATACGAAAACGACAATTATAAAAATATAAAAAACATTCTCCTCAGAAACGGCATCGACGGACTTGACGGAGCCATAATGGACCTGGGTGTATCATCCTATCAACTTGACAACAAAGACAGAGGTTTCTCTTATATGCAGGATGCACCTTTGGATATGAGAATGAGCACAAGTGATACTCTCACCGCTTATCAGGTAATAAACACATATTCAGAAAATGCTCTTTCCGATATATTTTTCTCATACGGCGAAGAAAAATTCTCAAGAAAAATTGCCGCAGAGATAATAAAAAGAAGAAGCATTTCTCCAATAGAAACCACCGGTGAACTTGCATCGCTTGTATCCGATGTAATACCAAAAAAGACCGTACAAAAAGGTTCACACCCTGCAAAGAGAGTATTTCAGGCAGTGAGAATCGAAGTAAACGGCGAACTAAGTGATCTTAAGCAAAGTGTACTGGATTTCTTTGATGTACTGCATCCCGGCGCACGACTTGCAATCATAACATTTCACTCACTGGAAGACAGAATTGTAAAACAGACATTCAAAGAACTGGCGCAGGGATGTACCTGCCCGAAAAGTTTTCCCGTATGTGTGTGCAATAACAAGCCAAAAGGAACAATCATTTCAAAAAAGGCGATTCTCCCCTCCGAAGAGGAATCAGAATCCAACTCGCGTTCCAGAAGTGCAAAATTAAGAATTATAGAAAAGATTTAAAGAAAGGCAGGTGTATTAAAATGAACAGCTACTACAGTTACGGCTCTTCCGCACACAATCTGGAAGTTATGGAAAAAATGCACAAAGAACAGTCCATAAAAGCCGAAAAACAAAAACAGATTTCCCGCAAAAAAAATCAGCGCAAGGTACTTTCGATAATCACAATAGCATTCATTCTTGCCTTCACAGTTTTATACAGAAATGCACTTATCATTCAAAAAAGTGATACTGCAGACAAACTCCAGGCAAAACTTACACATATCCAGAGTCAGAATGCACAAACAGAGATGAAACTGAAAGAAAAAGTTAATCTCCAGTATGTGGAAGAAATGGCTACAACAAAACTGGGTATGAAGCGTCCTGACAAATACCAGACAGTATATGTAAATGTTGTACAAAATGACTATGCAGAAATCAGTGAGGATTATAAAGACAAAAATTCCTATGAAGGAGCATTGAGCGCCATCAACAGAGGAAGTTTCAACCTTTTGGAATATTTAAAATAATCAGACAATATAACTTAATTATAACGCTTTATTAGGAGTATGAAATTATATTTTCAATACTCCTTTAGTGCTATTATAAGAGGGATTTAAAATGGAAAAAACTGCCCAAAAACCTACAATAAAAACAAAAAGATACCTGTCACTTACATTTATCATCATTATGATTATATTGACAGGTATTGTAATAAGAATAGGATATCTTCAGTTTGTAAGAGGATATGAACTGTCTACAAAGGCCGCTGCTCAGCAGACAAAAGATAAAGTAATATCATCAAAGCGCGGAATAATATATGACCGCAACAAAAACATACTTGCAATGAGCGCATCTGTGGACACCGTAACAGCCACACCTTCGGAAATAAAAGAAGACAAACTGGATGAAATATGCCTGAAACTTTCTGACATTCTGGAACTTGACAAAAACGAACTCAGAGAAAAACTTACAAAAAAGACTTCATATGTGGTTGTTAAACAAAAAATCACACCGGAACAGTCTGAAAAAATCCGCCAGTTGAATTTTGGCGGTATATATCTTACCGAAGATTCAAAAAGATATTATCCCTACGGCAGTTTCGCTTCTCATATTATCGGATTTGTAGGAACAGACAATCAGGGACTTAACGGCGTAGAAATGGTATATGACAAATACCTCAAGGGAGTACCCGGAAGAGTCATCACCGCAAAAGATTCTACAGGTTCGGATATGCCCTATCAGTACGAAAAATATATCAATGCAGAAAACGGACTCAATGTAGTTCTTACAATAGATGAAACCATACAGCACTTTGCAGAAAAGCATCTGGAAGATGCAATAAAGCAGTACAATGTAAGAAACGGTGCAGTATGTATTATAATGAATGCAAAAAACGGCGAAATTCTGGCTATGGCAACAAAACCGGATTATGACCTGAACTCTCCGTTCACACTGAACGATCCCAAAATGATTGAACTTGTAAACTCACTTTCGGGTGAAGAGAGAAGCAAGGCGCTCTCTGATGCAAGAAACAAAATGTGGAGAAACAAAGCGGTAGTTGATACATACGAACCGGGTTCCACTTACAAGACCTTTGTGGCAGCTGCCGCACTGGAAGAAAATGTTGTAAAAGTAGATGATCAGTTTGACTGCAACGGATATATGCAGGTGGCAAACTACAGAATAAGTTGTCACAAAACCGACGGTCACGGACATCTCACATTTGCACAGGGTGTAAAGTCATCCTGTAACCCTGTATTTATGCAGATCGGCGCAAATCTGGGTAAAACAAGATTTATGAGATATCACAAACTCTTCGGATTTACAGACATAACCGGATTTGACCTTCCCGGCGAAGCAGAAGGTGTGTTCTATGCAAATTCAAGATTCAACACAACAGAACTTGCCACAAGTTCTTTCGGTCAGGGATTCCAGGTAACACCTCTTCAGATGATTGCCGCTATGACTGCAATCACAAACGACGGTGTCATTGTAAAACCGAGAATCGTAAAAGAACTTATCGACGACAACGGTACAGTAATCAAATCTTACGAAAAAGAAGAAATGAGAAGAGCAATATCAAAGGATACTGCAAAAACTGTACGCGAACTTCTTGAAACAGTTGTATCTGAAGGTACTGCCAAAAATGCATATATAAAAGGCTACAGAGTAGCAGGAAAAACCGGTACAAGTGAAAAATTCCCGAGAAATATGGGACTTTATGTAGCATCTTTTCTTGGATTCGCTCCTGCAAACGATCCCGAAATCATCGGACTCGTTGTACTGGATGAACCTATCGGGATGCATATGGGCGGTCAGATTGCAGCACCTACATTCCAGAAGATATTTGATGATACATTAAGATATTTGAACATTGATCCTCAGTATACAGAAAGTGAAGAAAACGAAATCGAGGTATCCACTCCGAATGTAGTGGACAAAAACCTTAAAGAAGCAGAAGAAATACTTAAATCTGCACAACTCAAATACAAAATTGTGGGACTTGAAAATTCTGACGAATCAGTTATATTAAAACAGGTACCCGGTGGCGGAACAGTAGTCCCTATCGGCTCAACCGTAATGCTTTATACATCAGAAAGCGTAGATGCCGCAGTAATGATACCAAGCGTTGTGGGTAAATCTGTTACTGAAGCAAACTCCATACTTACCAATGCAGGACTCAATATGAAAATTTCCGGAAAAAGCGCTTCGGGAACAGATAATAACTCATATATCGGTTCTCAGACACCTCCGTCAGGAGATATAGTGGCACCGGGAACAATCGTAACAGTTGATATATTAAACTCCGACGTACACTAAAACAGAAAGGAAAGACCGCTATGACACTCAATGAACTTACAGGAAATCTTGAAATTCTTAACTCAGTTTCTTATCCTCAGTCAGACATAACTTCAATCGAGTATGATTCAAGAAAAGTAAAAGAAGGCAGTGTGTTTGTGGCAATAGAAGGATTTGAAACAGATGGCCACAAATATATAGACAGTGCCGTGAAAAACGGCGCATGTGCCGTTGTGTGTCAGAAGGATATTGATATTGAAGGAGCAACAAAAATCCTTGTGCCCGATTCGAGAAAAGCACTTGCTGTAATGGCAAAAGAGTTTTTCTCAAATCCTGCATCCGGAATGAAAATTATCGGCATAACCGGTACAAACGGAAAAACTACCACCACCTATCTTGTGAAAGAAATCCTTGAATACAAAAATCACAAAGTGGGACTTATCGGCACAAATCAGAATATGATAGGAAACCGTGTAATAGAAAGTTCAAGAACAACACCGGAAAGTCTTGAACTTCACAAACTCTTTTCCGAAATGTATTCAGAAGGTGTGGAATATGTGATAATGGAAGTTTCGTCCCATTCTCTCTGTCTTGACAGAGTCTATGGAATAGACTTTGAAATCGGCGCATTCACAAACCTCACCCGCGACCACCTTGATTTTCACAAAACCATGGATAACTATGCAATGGCAAAAGCAATGCTCTTTTCCATGTGCAAAGTGGGAATCATAAATAAGGATGATGCATATGCAGATAAGATTTCAGAAAATTCCACATGCAAAATAATAAAATGCGGTGTAAAAAACAAAGCCGACATACAGGCACAGAATATTAAACTCAGTTCAAAAGGGGTTACTTTTGATGCAGTGACAAAACTTTCAAAAGAAACCATACGCGTAAACATCCCCGGAGAATTCACAGTATACAACACACTGTCAGCAGTGGGAATATGTCTTGGTCTTGGTATAAGCATAAAAGATATCAAAAACGCCCTTGCAATAGCAACCGGTGTAAAAGGAAGAGCAGAAATCGTAAACATCCCTGCGCCCTACACCGTTATGATTGACTATGCTCACACTCCAGACGGACTTGAAAACATCATAAAAACCGTTAAGGGATTTGCAGAAAAAAAAGTAATCACTCTCTTTGGCTGCGGCGGAGACCGTGACAGAACCAAAAGACCGATCATGGGTAAAATCTCCGGTGAATTGTCAGATATATCCATTATTACAAGTGATAATCCGAGAAGTGAAAATCCCGATACGATTATAGAAGAAATAGTATGCGGCATAAAGGAAACCGACGGTGAATACTATGTTGTTCCCGGAAGAAAGGACGCCATAAAGTATGCAATGGAAATTGCAAAAGAAGGCGATGTTATAATCCTTGCAGGGAAAGGACATGAAACATATCAGATACTTAACAGCGGTACAATTCACTTTGACGAAAGAGAAGTTGTAAGAGAAGTATTTGATGAACTGTCAAACAAATAATATTTTTAAAGGGAAGAATATAAGATGTTTCAGACTATAGAACCCTTGAGCCTCAGTGAAATAATTCAGGCTACAGAAGGATCACTTATATCAGGAAATGAAAATATCACCATAACAAGTATTACAACCAACAGTCGCAAGGCGGTCAGTGGTTCTCTTTTTGTGCCCATAAAGGGCGAAAATGCCGACGGGCACAAGTACATCGACAACGCCTTGTCAAACGGAGCAAGTGCTTGTCTTACAATGGATGATGTGGAATTTGACACAAATCTTATCAGGGTATCGGATACAAGACTGATGCTTTCAAAAATAGCAAATTATTACAGAAAAAAATTTGATATAACTCTTATTGCACTTACGGGCAGTGTGGGAAAAACCACCACAAAAGAATTCTGCGCAAATGTTTGCGACAAAAAGAAGATAACCGTAAGAACTGACAAAAACTACAACAATGACATCGGTATGCCCTTTACCCTCTTCAAACTGAACAAAGAAACCCAGGCTGCCGTTATAGAAATGGGTATGAGTAATTTCGGAGAGATAGAACTTCTTTCCAAAACTGCCCTGCCCCACATCGGAATTATAACAAATATCGGCACTGCTCATATAGAGTATTTAAAGTCAAGAGAGGGTATCTTAAAGGCAAAAACAGAAATTCTTGAGGGAATGGATGAGGATGGGATTGTCATACTTAACGGCGATGATGATATGCTCATCACTCTCAAAGGTAAAATAAGACAAAAAACCATATTTGTGGGAATAGAAAACAAATCCTCGGATATTGTGGCAAAAAACATATACCACACTGAAGACGGAATACGTTTTGAGATAGAAGAAAGAGAATTCTTCATCCCTATCTTCGGCATACACAATGTATACAATGCTTTGTGCGCCTATGCTATGGGAAAACTCCTTCATATGACAGACGATGAAATACAGGAAGGATTCCTCAGTTACAAATCTGACGGCATACGTCAGACAATCATAAAAAAAGATACATATACTATTATAAACGATTGTTACAATGCAAACCCTCAGTCTGCAAAGAGTTCTCTTGATGTAATGAAAACTCT
>JAZSJF010000141.1:0-1979 GCA_045534195.1 Clostridia bacterium
CACTTCCATAGCCGCAAGTACCTTTGTAAGCGGAAATTCTATGTTGTACAGAAGTTCTGTCTGGTTGTTTTCTTCTATTTTTTCTTTTTGTTTTTCATAAAGAAGTCTGAGAGCAGTAAGTTCATTTGATATAAGACCTTCAAAATCTTCCTTAGACAAGGTATTTATCTCTTTTCGTTTAGCACCCTTACCCAACAGGTCTTCTTCCTTCAGAATGTCAATTTCAAGGGTATCAAGGCAATTTTCACATATTTCATAACTGTTTCTGGATGGATTTAACACATATGCGCATACTTTGGTGTCAAAATAGTTATCTCCGTAATCTATTCCCAGTGAATCAAGAAGAACAATGTCTTCTTTTATACCCGAACCTATCTTCATTGTTGTTTCTCTCTCAAAAACATCTTTTATAATGTCTTTTAACGGAGTTGTTAATGTAATATCGTTAACTATATATTTAATTGAACCATTTTTTATATATGCTACAGAGTAAATTTCACCGTTTGCCGTATAAATTCTGTATATAAATTGGTCATCAACCTCAATTTTTTCATAACTTCTCTCGCAGGGAAGATATTCAATTGAAGGTTTTATCTCTTCTTTATTTATTCTTGACATAAATGATGAAAATTCAAGATTGATAAAAAGTTTTTCCAGTTTTTCATCATCATATGTCTTTGTAAGTGCATAATCAAGAGAAAAATCAAGAGGCACAAATCTGTCTATGGTACAGAGTTTTTTGCTTAAATAAGCCATTTCTTCGCCATCTTTCAATTTTTGTCCGGTAGCACCTTTTATCTCATCTATATGCTCATATACTCCTTCAATGGAATTGTATTGAGATATAAGATTTATTGCGGTTTTTTCACCTATTCCCTTTACACCGGGTATATTGTCGGAAGTATCTCCCATAAGACCTTTTACATCTATAAACTGAAGGGGAGTAACAGAATATCTGTCAAAAACTTCTTTTTCATCACATACAGTAACGGTAGTATTACCGCCTTTTGTAACGGTCAGAAGGACCTTTGTGTTGATACTTGCAAGTTGCAGATCATCCTTATCTCCGGTGAGAATAAGACATTCCACATTGCTTTCATCACATATTCTTGACACTGTTCCTATAATGTCATCTGCTTCGTAGCCTTCTTTTTCCATAATGTATATATTCATGGCAGAAAGAACTTCCTTAAGTACGGGAAGTTGCATTCTCAATTCTTCAGGCATAGGTTTACGCTGCGCCTTATATTCTGTATACATTTTGTGTCTGAATGTAGGCTTTTTGAGATCAAAGGTAACTGCTATATAATCAGGATTGATTTCGTCAATATTTTTGAACATTATATTAAGAAAACCGTATATTCCATTGGTAAAAAGACCGTGTTTGTTGGATAGAAGTCTTATGCCGTAGAATGCTCTGTTTATAATACTGTTACCGTCAATTATAAGAAATTTTTTCATTTAAAAAAGGTCCTTTCTTTCTCTTCACAAAGAAATTACACATACGCCATTTTTGGCTTAACAGAGCCAAAAACTGTTATTTTTCTATCATAATTTCTTTGTAAATATAAAGTTGAAGTTCAGTAAGATATGTGGTGTCAAGCACCTGAACTTTTTTTTGTGCTTCCATTACTTTTCCCTTATTATAGAGTTCGTATGCTTCTATAATAAGTTTGTCATCATTGTCTTTAACGCGTCTGCCCGCATCTGCCAGATCTTCTCTTGCATTTCTCAGTTGACCTGCAATTATCCCGTTTTCTTCACGGGATTTATCAAGTTCTTTTTCAAGTGAATCAATTTTGTTGTTGAGATTTTGTTTTTCTGCATTCATAGATGAAATTGTCAGTGCAAATTTTTCTTCCATAGAATTTTCTTTGACAGAAAGACTTACAATCAACAATACCACAATAATTACAGGAACAAAAATTCTCTTAATCATCTTTTGATTTAATTTCATCTTCATTTTTCTCCCTGAATGT
>JAZSJF010000454.1:0-1502 GCA_045534195.1 Clostridia bacterium
TTGTCGGGAAATATTCTTTCTGACAAAAAACTTCTTGACATTATATCTGATAAGGAGTATGATATAATCGTTGCGAATATAGTCGCAGATGTAATTATTCCCCTTGCACCAAAGATGAAACCACTCCTTAAAAAAGGCGGATATTTCATATGCTCAGGTATTATCACAGAGCGTCTTGAAGAGGTAAAAACGGCAGTATCCTCAGAGTTTGATATATTGAACATAAATACAAAATCCGATTGGGCAATGATATGTGCACAAAAATAAATTATTTGTAAATAATTTTTAAATATTTTTTAAAAAGTGTATTGACAATTGGAACTTTTTGTATTATAATTCTAATATAATTATTCTGACAATAGATATAATTATGCTCGTTTGAGCCTTATTAACGGGGTTTTGGGGGTTTTCATCAGTGAAGATTAAGCCGGGATTTATAGTCAAAGAAGTTGCAGGAGATTACTGTGTAGTTCCTGTAGATGACAGATTTCTGGATTTCGGGGCTATGATTACTACCAATGAGACAGGTGCATTCCTGTTCGGATTGATGCAGGATGAATTTACATTTGATTCTGTTGCAGAGTCACTCTGCAGAGAGTATGATGTGGATTTTGATACAGCACTGGCGGATGTCAGAGAATTTGCCGCTACTCTTTCCGAAAAGGAGATACTTGAGTAGATATGGACAATCAGAAGTTTACATCCATCTATTCGATTTCAGCACTCTTTACCGATACTCTTGAGTCGGGCGGTACAGTCAAACTTCCTGTAAAAGGAGTGAGTATGTATCCTCTTATAAGACCGATAAGAGATTTTGTATTGATTGAGAAGTCTGATACATATAAGAAATATGATATTATCTTCTATCAAAGGCAGGACGGATCATACATCCTTCACAGAATAGTGGGGAAGGACGATGAGGGATTCATACTTGCAGGCGATTCCGAGACCGATAAGGAAACGGGAGTGAAGATGAGTCAGATTCTTGCAAAAACTACATATATTATAAGAAGAAATAAAGAAATTGATACAAATGCATTTTTATATAAGATGTATTCAAGACTTTGGGTAGCATTGATGCCCTTAAGACCATATATAATCAGATTATGGTTTTGTTTTTGCAAAATCAGAAAGAAGTTTATTAAATAGGTTATTCGTGCTTATGCACTTATAATAATAAAGTTCAAATAGCCATAGGCTTTGAAAACTTGTCAAAAACAAGTAAATATTTAGGAGGAAAAGAAAATGTCTAAGAAAAATCTGGCAAAAAGACTTATCGCATTAGTTGCGATCGTAGCTATGTTCGCTGCTATGACAATCACAGCATCTGCAGCAAGTTATAGCTCAACAACCATGTACGTGAATGATGAAACCGTTAAGGTTACAACATACGTAACAGGTCTTACAAAAGGTGATGAAGTTACATACTACGCTAAAGGTAACAACGGCGATGTATATGTAAATCAGTACACAGCAGAATCTGCTTCTATGAAGCAATCATA
>JAZSJF010000324.1:0-5178 GCA_045534195.1 Clostridia bacterium
TTTATTTCAGAAATGCTTGGCGAAAAGGTAGAGTGGGATGCGGATACAAAGACAGTTGTGATAGAATCTGATTTTGCATCAAAAGTAGCAAATCAGCCCGGACTTAAGCCTCTTACAAACAATATTCACAGAAATATCCCAAAGGATTTTAAATCATCATCAAGCTTTGATGATATTACATATTATGAACACAAAGATGCAGAACCTTTTGATTTCAGTTCATTAAAAAACGGAAAAACTATCCTTACAATGGATGATATTTTCAAATCAAAAGTAAACAATGAAGGCTTCTCTACCCTTGAAAAAGTTGAACAGGACGGTAATACTGTAGCCAGATTCAGCATTACACAAAATCCCGGTTCCTCTTCAAAATGTATTTACAAATTTGATCCTATATCCGGCTATGTAAACGGAACGGCTTTGGTTCTTAAATTTGATGCCAGATTGGCATCAGAAATAAAGGCAGAGCAGGTTCCGGTAATCCAGTTCCAGCTTGAAGAACAGACTTCCGGTAAGCATCTTAAGAATATCTGGGAAACAGTAAATATCACATCTGAATGGGAAACATACTATATTGTTGCAGAAGCACTTGACGGTTATGATTATTTCGGTATCAGACCGGGCGGAGAGGTGCAGACTGTAGAAATCAAAAACTTTTCACTTGTGAATTATCCTGACTATCCTGCATCACAGGTTCCAAAGCCTAAGAAAATTGAGTATGCCCGTGAATACAGTTCAAAAGATGCACAGTGGAGAAAAGAAGCGTTAGAAAGAATTGAACAGCACAGAAAAGGCGACTTCAAGGTAGTGGTTAAGGACAAAGAGGGAAATGTTATTCCTGATGCAAAGGTAAATTTTGATATGTTTGAATCAGAATTTATGTTTGGAACATCTGTAACTATCGATGCAAAAACTACAGATAAATATCTTCAGGTTCTTGGAGAACTGTTTAATTCTGCGGTAAACAATCACTATATGAAATGGGATCCGTATCTTAAGAATCCGGAGTTGGCAAGAGATGAAATCAATGGTGCAAAAAAAGCAGGTATCAAGAATATCAGAGGTCATGTTTTTGTATGGGAAAAGAGATTCGGTTCTGACGGCAAGACAAATATGACTCCTGAACTCTTCTACAATCCTGACGGTACAATCAAACTTTCAAAAGAAGAACTTCAAAATGAAGTAAAGAATCATATTCTCAAACTTTCTGATGAATTCGCAGGAGAAATCACCGAATGGGATGTTATGAATGAAATAGTAGACAACACAGATTTCAGAGGTACTTACGGTAATGAACTTATTAAAGACTGGTATGACTGGGCTCGCATGGCAAATCCTGATGTAAGACTCTTCTATAACGAAGGTGTAACTAATATGCCTACATGGGAAAAGCGTCAAAGGATTATATGGGATATGTGAAATATCTTTACGAAAATAAAATCGATACAGATGCAATCGGTGTGCAGTCACATATGGAATGGCAGCCTCTCAGAAGTCCCGAATCATTTTACAGTGAATATAAAGCAATTCACGATATGGGATTCAAAACTGCTGTAACAGAGTATACTTATGCTATAGAAGATGAGATTCTTCAGGCAGAATATTCAAGAGACTATTTTATTCTTACATTCTCTATGCCTGAGATGACAGGCTTTACCACATGGGGATTCTGGGACGGAAGATCACACAAACCAAACACACCGTATTATGACAAATCATGGAAATTGAGTCCTTGCGGTGAGCAACTTATTGACCTTATGTACAATAAATTCTGGACACATGATGCGAAGGCTACAACCAATGCAAATGGTGAAGCATCCATCAGAGGATTCTACGGTGACTATGATGTAACAGTTAGAGGCAGGACTAAGACAAAGACACTTTCATGTTCATATCACAAAGGCTATGATAATGTACTTGAAATTGTTATGGAATAATTTTTTGAGAAAGAGAATGATTTATAAATGATACATTCATTTTTACTTATAGGTCAGTCAAATATGGCAGGCAGAGGTTTTTTTGATGAGGTGGAACCAATCGAAACTCCTCGTATAAAGGTATTGGTAAACGGAAGATGGCGTGATATGTTTACTCCCGTAAACTTCGACAGAAAGTTCTCGGGAGTAAACTTAGCAGAAAGTTTCGCCCTTAAATATCATCAGACACATGGTGTAGATGTAGGGCTTATTCCCTGTGCCGACGGTGGTACTTGTCTTGATCAGTGGAGAGTAGGGGGGCTTTTGTATGATAATGCGGTTATGCATGCAAAACTTGCTCAGAGAACATCCACTATCGCAGGGATATTATGGCATCAGGGAGAGTCTGACTGCAAAGAGCATTTCTATCCTTATTACAAAGAAAAACTTCTCAAAATTATGGATAGTTTCAGAAAAGACCTTGATTTGTATGATGTTCCTTTTTTACTTGGCGGACTCGGCTCTTTTCTTGTGAATGTAAGACAGGAATTTGAATATTATCCGCATATCAACAAGGCGTTAATGGAAATTGCAGAAGAAAATCCTATGACAGGATATGTTTCTTCCGAAGGACTTACATCCAATCCTGATAATCTGCATTTTAATTCAAAGTCATTAAGAGAATTCGGACTTCGATATTATGATGTGTTTGAAAAATATGAGGATAAGAATAAAGTCTTTGAAGAAAAATCGGATATGGATTCTGCTATACGCTCAGAACTTGAACTTTTGTAAAAAATATGATAATGCTTTAGACGGAATCAGAGGTGATTATAGATGAAATCAAAATGGGGAAATTTTGAACAGGACAGAGAAACACTTCATATGCAGTATGTAGACAGATACTGCAATGACGAAGCCAGAGAAAAAATAGAACCTCTTAAAGAAGCCATACTTAAGATCGCAGAAGATAATAAGCACCTTTCACACCCGGTAATCAAGGCTATGTGCTTTGACTATCTTACAAAAAATGCAGAACTCTATATCAATCCCGATGACTGGTTCGGAATTTGCCTTCAGGCACAGAAAATGATGCCGTTAAAGGATGTGGGATGCTTCTATCAGAAAGCCATCCAGGTAATTACGCAGAAATGGACACAGGAACTTAATGATAAACTTCATCTTATAGAAGATGCGCATTTTGAAAAATATGCAAGTAAACATCTTTTTGATGAATTTTATATTGATTTCAATCATTCTATACCAAACTGGGATGATATATTCGGCCTCGGTATAGAAGGACTTTTGAAAAGAACTCTTGAATACAAAGATAAACTTTCAAAAGAAGAATATCTTACTGTTGATCAGGTAGCGTTTTTTGATGGAATAGAAATTACTCTTAATGCGGTTCTTGATTACTTTGACAGATGTGTGAGGGAACTTTCACCATACAAAGAAGAAAAAATGCTTTGTATGAAAGATGCAATATCAAACCTTCGTCACAATCCTCCCTCAAATACCTATGAAGCGTTGCTTCTTTCCTGGATTTACTGGAATCTTGAAGAACTTGTAGACAATATCCGCGTAAGAAGTATGGGCGCTATGGATATTCTGTATTATGATTTCTATAAGAATGATATAGCCAACGGAACCTTCACTGAAGAAAACATCAAAGAACTTTTCATATACTTTATGAATGAGTTTAATGCTATGAGGACAGGTTATCAGCAACCTATGTATATAGGCGGTATGGATATAGAAGGAAATTGTACTATAAATGAACTTTCGTATCTTTTTCTTGATGCGTACAATATTCTTCAGAGACCAAATCCGAAACTCCAGGCGAAGATAAGCAAAAATACTCCTGATGAATTTCTTAAGAAGGTATGCGAAGTAATCAGAAATGGAAATTCTTCAATTTCTATTATAAATGATGAAAATACTGTAAAAGCATTTACAAAACTTGGTATGCCGATAGAAGATGCAAGAATGAATTTTATGTCAGGTTGTTGGGATTGTTCGATAAAGGATAAAGAGGTAAAGACAATTCCAATAAAGGGAAATCTTCCAAAGATTGTAGAACTTACCCTTACAAAAGGCATTTGTCTTACCACCGGTGAAAAATTAGGTGTTGATGTGGGAGAAGATTTTGAAACATTCGAAGAGTTCTACTCTGCATTCAAAAAAGAATGGTTGTATATCTGGCAGAAGGGTAAGAGAATTGTAGAAAACTGGGAATTGTATCTGGACAAAATCAGTCCTTCCAATATGCTTTCTTCTACATTTACAAGGAGTCTTTCTTTAGGTATAGATGCATATGCAAAGGGAATGAAATACAATACAACTGTATTTTCTGCATCAGGCTTTGCCACAACAGTGGATTCCCTTTGTGCCATAAAGAAATTTGTCTATGACAAAAAACTTTTGACACTTGATAATATGCGGGACGCTATAGAGAAAAACTGGGTAGGATATGAAAAACAGAGAACTATTATCTGGAATGACAAGGATAAATACGGAAACGGTTCCGATATGGCTGACGAAATCACAAAAGATTTGTCATCATATATTGCAGGTGAAGTAAACGGAGTGCCGAATTCAAGAGGTGGTTTCTGGAAACTGGGTATTATATCCATTGACAAAAATGTGAGAATGGGCTCTGTAATGAAAGCAACCCCTGACGGAAGATATGAGGGGACTCCTCTTTCTAAGAACATTTCTTCTGTTATAGGCAAAGACAGAGGCGGACTTACCACCTTTATGAATTCTGTGTTAAGTATCGATTTTTCAGATTTGACTCACGCAGGTATGCTTGATGTCATTCTTCATCCATCTGCAGTATCGGGAAAAGAAGGTCTTGAATCCTTTGCGGGAATTGTGAGAACTTACTTTGATAAAGGCGGTCACTCAATACAGTTCAATATTTTTAGTTCCGAAGTGTTGAGAGAAGCGCAAAAAAATCCCGAACAGTACAGAAATCTTCAGGTGAGAGTGTGCGGATGGAATGTATATTTTGTTGAACTTGAAAAGGTACTTCAGGATGCATTTATTGAACAGAGTGAACATTATGAGGCGATGTAATGATACAGAAGATTTTTAAAAACAAATACTCAGTTGTATTTCTTGCCCTTTTTGTATCTGTTTTGTGGGGGTCACTCTTTTCGGTGATAAAAATCGGATACAGAGAGTTTGATATATCATCAAAAGATGTGTGGGCAATACTTCTTTTTGCAGGATTAAGATTCACTTTAAGCGGCGTACT
>JAZSJF010000104.1:0-1611 GCA_045534195.1 Clostridia bacterium
GGAGTTGAAAATGAAAATTGTCTTCCTAAGACCGCTTGGCCTCCGACTTGGGCTAAAACATCTTCGCAGGTAGCATCGCCTTTATTGATAACAAATCCTGCGTGTTTTTCGCTTACTTGGGCCGAACCTACGCATTTTCCCTTAAGTCCGTTCTGTTCTATAAGCGCACCGGCGAAATAACCCTCAGGCCTTTTAAAGGTACTTCCTGCGCTTGGATATTCAAGAGGTTGCTTTTCTTTTCTTCGTGAATTAAGGTCTCTCATAGTTTCCTTGATTGAAGTTTTTTCACCTTCATTAAGTCTTAAATGAGCAGAAAGAACAATAATGTCGTCAGAAATTGCACTGTGACGGTAAGAAAAATCAAGTTCTTCCTTTGTCAGAGTAAAAATATTTCCTTTCATATCAATACATTCTGCACTCTCCACAACATCCTTCATTTCTCCGCCATAAGCACCTGCATTCATTTTTATTGCTCCGCCAAGTGTTCCGGGAATTCCGGATGCAAATTCAAACCCGGAAAGAGAATTTTCGAGACATACATTTGCAATCTTTGACAAGTGTGTACCCGATGCGGCATATACATCATTTCCTTCCACTCTGACAGAAGAAAAATTACTGTCAAGTTTTATGACAATCCCTTCAATACCCTCATCACAAACAAGAAGATTCGAACCGTTTCCCAGGATAAACACAGGTATATCCCCATCTTTTGCTATTTTTATTATATTTTTTATATCTTCTGTACTTTCGGGAAAAATCATCACTTCGGCATTGCCGCCGATTCTGAAAGTAGTATGCTCTTTCATAGGTTCATTAAGTTTCACACTGTTTTTCGGAAGTACGGATATCAGATTACGGATTATAATGTTATCCAACGGAAGTTCACCTCAAAATATATTATTTACCAAGAAATGCTGCACCAATAATACCTGCATCATTACCGAGTGTTGCAAGTCTTATATCTGCTTTTGGAACAGTTGAAGGTCCGAAAGAATATTCTTTTACATATTCTTTGACAGGATTAAGAAGACCTTCACCTTCTTTACTTACACCGCCACCTATTACAACTACCTGTGGCTGAATAGAATTCATAATGTTAATTATACCTTCGGCAACTGCCTGAACATAATTTTTAACAACAGTATCCCCTACCTTATCACCTGCACGCTGAGCGATAAAAGCAGTCTTTCCGCTTCCTTTGCCACCGTTTTCTTTTACAAGTTTTGCCAGATAAGAATCAGGATATTCTTTTGCCGCCTTTTCTGTTTCTCTTATTATGCCTGTAGCAGAAGCATACGCCTCCCAGCATCCTTTCTTACCGCAGGTACATTGTTCGCCGTTCATAACAAGTCCCATATGGCCGATTTCGCCTGCCATACCGTTGAAACCTGTAAAAATCTTTTTGTTTATAATGATTCCGCCGCCTACACCTGTTCCGAGAGTAACTGCAACAAAATCAGTAATAGAATCATCATTAAGAGCAAAATACTCACCAAGTGCCGCGCAGTTTGCATCATTTCCCACATACACCGGCTTATCGTAATACTTTTTCATTTCATCAGCGAGAGGAGTATAATCAAATTCAAGATTACCCGAAAAAATAACTACACC
>JAZSJF010000221.1:0-4454 GCA_045534195.1 Clostridia bacterium
GTCCATCTGTTTGTATCACAAACTCCCTTTTTCTCCAATGTTTCAGAATCAACTATATACGAGCCTGAAAATCCACTCAACGGCCAGTGAAAATAGAGATAAACTATATTTTCGCTATTTGCATCAACTATTTCTTCCAGCCAGTCAAACTGTGACTGTGTAAGCATATTTGTACCTGTATACTTGATTGTATTTAAAAAGATAAACAAATCACCCTGATACTTGATGGTAAATCCGTAGTTTTCATTTTCAGGATGATAATCTCTTACAATATCTCCTGTGTAATACTGAGACTTACCTGTAAGAGCACTGAAGCTTTCGTATCCGAGAGAGTCCTCAGTAGCAGCGGCATATTGAGATTTGTTTTCATATGATATTACATCGTGATTTCCCGAGCAGGCAAAAAAATCAATATTGGGGTTTTCTTCAACAAAGGCGTCCACCCATTTTCTGTAGTTGTCATATTCCCACTGAAAATTATCCTTTACCAAATCCCCTGCATTGGTGATAAACTTAGCACCTCTGTCCTTGTAAATATCAAGAGCTTTGTTGAGAATACCCATAAGCTCAGGCTCATCCTTAATGCCGTTTTTCTTGTTTTCCTGATCATAGTAGCGCTGACCAAAATGAACATCACTCATCACACCAAAGGAATATACTTCTCTTTTGTAATCAAATATCTTGCTCTTTGGGATATCGAAGCTGTAGATTAACTCTTCGCCACTATATGCAAGAAGCCTGATTGCACCTTCGGGGATTGCAGTGTATTTATATACATCAATAAGGTTGGTATATCCCTTCTTTACATTTGCCTCTACAAGATATGTGAAGTTATCAAGCTTGCCGTCATTATCTCCCCAGTAGAAGGAAAGTCTGATGTCTTCGGGTGCTCTTACACATATTGTACCGCCCGCAAAGCCGGGTTTTTCATTTTCGAATACTATTTCCATTCCATTATCTTTTTTAATGGATAAGGTATAAGTGATAACAGCTCCATCATCACCTGTAAGTGAAAGCAAATCTCCGTCAGATATGTATTCGGTACTTTCTTTCTCACGAAGAGGCTCTTTATAGGGATGAACAGACACATATTTTTTGTTTGCTATTGAAACACCCTCAATGAAATCTCCTACTGTTGTATCCGAAGGAATTTCTGCAATTATTCTTTCGTCTTCATAAAGCCTGATGTCTTCATATACGTCTTCTGCATATGATGTTTTTTCCACAGGTATATATCCTACATTTGTGCAATATGTTCTGATGTTGTCAAAATACACATCAAAATCTGTAAAGTATAAATTTATATAAGGTGAAACAGAAATTGAGCTTGGGACAAACAATCCTTCTCCATTATTTCCCGATGAAACAATTTCTTCGTCAAGATAAACCTTGTAGGAGCCTGAATCGACATTCGTATCCGAATAATCGTATTCAATCACAAATTTGTGCCACTTATTTCCTGAGAAGTCAAGATTTGCTATTGACTTTACAGGCATGTGAATCCCCGCTTCATCATCTGTAAAATCCGCATTATAAAATGTGCTTCTCAAAGCCACTCCAAAATCGGTAAAGCCATAATCCTTCACATGTGCATAAGCATCAAACTCTATTATAAGTTTATCATAATTTACAAGTACATCTTTTTTATCCGATACAAGCCTAAATGCATTTTTGAGCCCGTCACTCTGGATAAGGTTGTCATTTCCACCGGTAGCACCATAAATTCTGTACGAAGTATCACTCTCCGCCTTACCAGGTGACACAACACCCATCCCATAAGCTGCTACATCTGCAACAGGCGATGCAAGGGGCAATGCTTCGCTTCCCGTGTATGAATCAATAATATTAAAGTCAAAGATAAGCTCATTTTCCGATGTAGATACAGTATAAATCGTGATTAATCCGTCTGCGTTTTCGTATACAAGTATGTCACCATTTTCAATCAGCTTGTATCCATCCTTTGGACTGAATATATCTTCATTATCGTATATTCTCACAGAAGAGAGATTTTTTGCATCAAACAACATCCTTACTCCCTTTACGGAATAATCAGATGGTATATCCTGTATTATCATATCGGTATTATTTACTGTTATTCCCGATACCTTTGGTATAACAAAGCTTTTTTCATAGTCATATTCTACTGCATAGTCATAATAACCGTTACAGTTAAATACATTGGAATTTCTGAAATATCCCTCATAACTCACCGAAGTACTTGGTGCATACGGAATAAGTCTTATCATTCTCGGCATATATGAATCGGACATCGTGTCTGTAATCACAAGGTTTCCGTCAACATAACCCTTGTAAGAAGTTGAGTTTGATGTAGCATCGTATGACATCTCTACTGCAATTCTATGCCATTCATTCAGCGTAAGATGCTCTCCTGTTATAAAGGAAATCGATAGAGATTTTCCTGCATTTCCGCCTGTAGATGTATAATGCTGTCCCCTTACAGAAAAGCCCTGACCACTGACACAGGAATACACATCCACTTCAGTAACCGTTTTTTCTGATGAATTCTTCATGCTTGAATCTATCAGCTGAACAGTATTGTATCCTACACCATCCAGAACTCTGGTAGGAACACCGGACAATCTGTAAACTGTATTTGTGTACGGTCCTTTGTCGTCCTTATACAATCCAATATTTCTTGAGGCATCTACAGTCAAATTTTCCTTAAGTGCTACCTGAGAAATATTCAAATCAATCTCATCGGCAAGTTGCGCGGAATATACAGAAATCATCCCGTCTGTACTTTCAAAAACAATTTCATCACTTCCAAGAATCATATCGGTGTTTGCCTTCTGATTTATACTATCATCCTCAGCATACACCCTCACAGAAGATAAATTGCTTCCGCTAAAAAGATTGCAGACATCTCCTATATTCATATCCACAGGAATTCCTGCTATAACCATATCAACATTGTCAACTGAAATATCTGATAAACTGCTTTGTACATTTGCATAAGAATAACTGTAATTTGTTGCATAATCATATGAGCTACTGCTGTTAAACGCATAAGGCTTTTTGAAATATCCTTCATATTTTACCGAGGTGCTGGGTGCGTATGGAACAAGCCTTATCATTCTCGGCTTATACGACTCAGATACCGTGTCTGTAATCACAGTTTCTCCATCAACATATCCCGTGTAAGAGGTTGAGTTTGATGTAGCATCGTATGACATCTCTACTGCAATTCTCTGCCATTTATTTAATGTCAGCTGCTCACCTGATATAAAGGAAATTGAAAGAGATTTGCCTGCACTTCCGCCTGTAGATGTATAATGCTGACACCTTAGAGAAAAACCTTGGCCACTGACACAGGAATACACATCCACCTCAGTAACCGTTTTTTCAGATGAATTCTTCATACTTGAATCTATCAACTGAACAGTATTGTTTCCTGAATTCATCAGGGTCGTAGTGGGAGTTCCTGAAAGCTTGTACACATTCTTTGTATACACTCCATTCTCAACTGATGAGAGTTGTATTCCTTTTGATGCTGAAACCGCAAGGGAATCCTTCATTTCTACATCGGTAATGCTCTCGGCAGCAGACACGAAGGGCACTGATTGTAGTATCAGAGCAAAACAAAGAAGCATAACCAATGCAACATTCTTTTTTCTCATAAATCTTTTCCTCCTTATAACTGTATGAACGCTACAGTCATACAGTCAAATGATTTTTCTTTTGATTATACCGTCATATCCCCAATATAAATCACCTTTGTTTTTAGCCGTTAATTTATACTCTGTCATATACTCTTACAAAATCCACTATAAAAGCGTCATCCTCATATTCACCCTGAATTTCAAAGGGATACCGATCTGCTTTTACACCGCCAAGGCATTTCACTACACCGCTTTTCACAGAGCGATAGCCCTGAACCTCCGTTGTAAGAAGTATAAACTGCGGAACCTTGGAAACATGAAGATTGCAACGGGAAACTTCCTTTCCATCACAATAGAACACATACCCGTCCTCTCTCCAATCCATTCCGAAATAATGCCATCCATCTTCTGTTTCAGGAATATCATAGCTTACTCTTCCATCCCTTGTGTACTGCTTCCCATATCCACCCATTATATTTCCCGTTGTGGCAATACCCGGCTTAAAATGCTCCATAATGTCATTTTCCACACCGCACCACTCAGGCTCAAACCTTGTACCTATGGATGGTGACTGCAACCAGAATGCTGACCACATAGTCAGCGGATCCTTCTGAAATTTGCAACGACATTCATAATACCCGTATCTGTGAACAAACTTTGGTTCTGATAATTCACCCAATGGCCAGGTGCCGTCATGTCCCCAGGCATTTATTCTTTTGTCCAGAAGGAAATCAAAGGAATTGGCTCCTGTCTGAAGCTGAGGAGATACATATTTGCCATCAACCTCTGTGCGATGAAGTTCAATGTGGCTGTTACCGTCAAGAACTATTCCCT
>JAZSJF010000444.1:0-4589 GCA_045534195.1 Clostridia bacterium
TGTGTACGTCGAGAGGCGAAGTTTATTCGTAGCAAAAAGGCACAAAAAAAGAGGAAATATTACATAAAAATGTAATATTTCCCACATAATGAGTAATTTATAAGTTTTGTTGTGATTTCAGGGCTTTGATTTTGGCTTACTGTATGCCTTTTTGCGATCTGGAGTTTTTTTACATTCCCGATATGTTTTATTCAGTGTTTAGTCGTCTATTGAGTCATCAATTGCTTTTTCGTAGATGGATTCAACTTCCTTTGAAGGAGCCTCGTCAATAAGTGTAACTATCACAGAAGCAAGTCCACCAAGTACAAATCCGGGGATAAGTTCATAAACCCCTGTAGCCGCTGTAAGAGTAGCACCTGCGCAAATCGGAGCCCAGAGCCATACCATATCCACAACAGCACCTACAATGATACCTGCAACAGCGCCTTTGTATGTAAATCTCTTCCAGAAAAGTGAAAGAAGAACTACAGGGCCGAATGCCGCACCGAATATACCCCATGCATTTGATACCAGATCCATAATAGCCTGAGCCGCTTCACCCTTACTGCTTGCAATGAAATATGCTACCACTGCAATAACAAGTACGATTATTCTGCTTACCCAGAGCATTTCCTTGTTTGAAGCATTCTTTCTGATGATTGGCTTATAAAGGTCTGATGCAAAAGATGATGCCGCAACAAGAAGTTGTGAATCTGCAGTAGACATTGATGCCGCAATAATAGCCGCAAGGAGAAGTCCTGCAATAAATGCAGGGAATACATCACGTGCAAGTTCTACAAATATAAGCGACTGTTTTCCTTCGCCGAGAAGAACTGCTGAAAGGTCTGTACCGTTTGAATATACAAACATTCTTCCGAGATAAGCGATTACAATCGCCGCACCGAGAGAAAGGATTACCCAGATTATAGCAACAGTTGCACTCTTCTTTACCATAGAAGGCTTTTCTATAGCCATAAATCTTACAATAATATGAGGCATACCGAAGTATCCGAGTCCCCATCCCAGACCTGACAATACATCCTGCCATGAAGCATTGAAGAATGTTGAAACAAACTTATATTCCTCTCCGTTTGGTCCTGAATACACTGTTGAAAGAGCGGTTGTATCAAGATTTCTTGTAAATCCAATTACAATAGGAACTATCAGAAGAGCAGCAAGCATAAGAAGTCCCTGGAAGAAGTCTGTCCAGCATACCGCACTGAAACCGCCGAGAAATGTGTACAATACAACAATTGCCGCAAAGATAATCATTGCCAGTTCCTTTGAAAGTGAAGGAACAAGTGTTGTAAATACATCAGAACCTGCAACAAATGCAGATGCTACATAAATAGTGAAACATACAAGGAATACTATCGCACAGATAATACTTACTGTATGACTCTTTGACAAAAATCTGTTTGAAAGATACTGTGGAAGTGTAATTGCATCTCCCGAAGCCTTAGAAAACTTTCTCAGTCTTTTTGCAACCAGTATCCAGTTGAGAGCAGTACCGATAGCAAGACCGATACCTATCCACGCCTGACCGAAACCAAATGCAAGAATACTTCCCGGAAGTCCCATAAGAAGCCATGCACTCATATCGGAAGCCTGAGCGCTCATTGCAGTTACCCACGGTCCCATCTGACGGCCGCCGAGGAAATAATCCTTTTCGGTAACACTCTTTGATTTAAAGAAAAAGAAAACACCTATGGCAATCATAGCCACAAAGTACAATACAAATGCAAAAATGTCCATAATTTTTCTCCTTTATACATTTTATTTTTCGCACATTGGCTATTGTATCACAGTTTTTGACAAAAAGCAATAGAGAACTAAGTATAGACTATATTCTGTACTCGGTTCTCTATAATGTTTTGTATTATGCTTATTAGTCGAAAATTTAAAAAAGACTGTTTTACATACGGATTGCAGACAAAAATACAGGCATTGTCCTCTTTGCATAGGAAGTAAGTGAGTATTCTCCGTTGCACAGACACCAGTCATATATAAGCGCTCTCTCACACATTGCATAAAGTTTAACTATCTCATTTGCGCTCATCTCGTCTGTAAACTCTTTGTTTTTTTGTCCTTCCATAACGATATTTTTGAGAAGTTTGTAGTAAAGACGCTTGTTGTCAAGAAGATGTTTTTCTCCCTTTGTCACAAGTTGTGTGGAATACAGTCTTGTAAGAAGGTCTATGTCTATTCTGTCCTCGATTACCGAAAAAAGTTCCTTATTAAGATACATAAGTTTGTCAAAGGATGACATATTTTCGGGAAATGAATCCTGAAGACGTGCATACTCTTCGTCAAAAATGTAACTAAGCGAACCCAGAAGAGCATCCTTCCCCTCGAAATAATGATAGAATGAACCCTTGGAAGTACCTGATTTCTCTATGATTTCTTCTACAGTGGTGTTTTCATACCCCATATCATAAAACAAATCCCAGGCAGCGGTAATTATTTTTCCTTTTGTGTTTTTATCATTTTTCTTTGACATAATCTTTCCCTTTATCCTTTTATATATTCTATCAACGGCACAACAGACTCTCTGTCACACAAATCCACATTTGCATCACACATATCTATAAGAAGTTTTTCCATATCTGTAGGATTTTCTTTTGATGACATAATTTTTTTGAGAGTTTTGAGTGCAGTTTTATGTACAATGGACAATTCGTCTATAATCATCTTGCCGAGAAAATTGAACACTCTTATATTTTCGGGAATACCCTTTTTGAAATTCTTTTCTATTACCATTTTGTCATAGTATTCTCTCATTTCAAGAGGAGTAATGGCAGTGGTAAATACTGCAATCTTTTTGTCTTTTAGCATATCCTCATTTTTTGTGATAAGGGTTATTCCGTTTATAACCTCTGCATAGAGTCCCCCGCCGTATACAACGGAATCATATTTCATAAGGTCGGATGCTTTGACCTTTGATGCTTCTTTCACTTCGCACTTAAGTTCTTCAGCAATCCACTCCGCATAAAGTTTTGTAGCGCCGTATTTACTTTTATATATAACAATTGTACTCATTGCGTGTTCCCCTTTAACCCTATTATATACTTAATAATAATTATACCGAAAACTTAAAAATATGCAACAAAAATACGCAAAAATCGCGTGTTTATATTAATAAATTCCGCAATTTTTACGTATTTCTTTTATAGAGTATGTATTTTTCGGTGAACTTATTTTGTCTTTCTGAATCTGTAAATTCCAATCACTGCCGAAGTAATTGCCAGCAATTCATTAAATACACCGCCCCATACCTGATAATATGAATTATATATTATCTGCATAATTCCTGTGAGAATTGTAACTTTTCTCAAGTTCTGCACATTGGGTGAATACAAAAAGAATGTACCGATAATCAATGCCCCGATAACAAGCAATGATATCGGACCTTGCCACGACAAAGCCCCCAGTGCGCCCATAAGAATTGCAAAGAAGTAGGGCCAGAAGGAATATGAAAATATTTTACGGTCCCTTTTATAAATTGCAAAGTTTCTTATAATGGCGACCACATTCATTAACATTCCTGCCATTGCATCCAAAAAAAGATAACTTATACATAAACTCAATGTTGCAAGAGTATTAAAAACTATAAGTTTTTTATGATCCTTGCACTGAAAGGATAAGAATGTCAATGCTACCGTTATCCATCCGAATATCTGTCCTGCTAATTCCATGTTTGTTTTTTCCTTTCTTATTTATAATATGTCTCTGTCCTATATAAGTGTTGATGAATAAAAAATATACATTTTTAAATATATTTATGCATAAATAGAATTGTTACTAACATAAAAAATTATATTCCCTTACAAATACATTTTGTGGGGGAATAATTTTATGTCTGGTTTTAATTCTAATTTCAACGATATTCAAAAACAAATCTCTTTTGCCAACCTTACTGACGAACAGATTAAGGAATTGCTGTCTATTTTGCAAACAAAGAGAAGTGAACAATCCAAACTAACAAAGGAAGAAAAGGTCTTTCTTCAATGTTGCAGAGAACGTAGGAGTTATTCTGCAAATAAGGATTTAGATACTATTGTTTGTCCTATTTGTGGTTCAATCAAGATTATCAAGAATGGCACAAAAAATGGCAGACAGAGATACAAATGTAAAGATTGTGCAAGAACTTTTGGAGATACCATTGGTACTGTTGTCTTTCGCTCTAAATTATCTATTGCAAAGTTGATTGAACTTATCAAGTTGACTTTACAAGGTGAGAGTTGCCGTACAATAGCAAAAGAACTTGGTATCAACAAGCAGACAGTATTACACAACAGACATAGGATATGTTCTGTTCTTCATCAGTTTGTGTGTAATCAAGACGATTTCAAGAGTTTAGCAGAGAGTGACGAGTATTACTATCCTTTGTCTTTCAAGGATATAATAGACCCAATATTTTTCTTGAATACACTTGGCAGAATGCCATATACTCATAGAAATTACAAACAAAAACTTGAATATATTGAAAAACAAGGATTTGATAGTACTTTCTTACAGTCTCTCATTGAAAATGAAGAACAGGTTAGACATGAGTTGCTTAAGTATGTCAATTACGATGATTTGAAATCACAAGAAAAGTTCTCCAATGC
>JAZSJF010000117.1:0-1888 GCA_045534195.1 Clostridia bacterium
CATAAAATATGAAACTGCTTTCAAAGAAGCAGATGCATTTATAAAACAGACACTTCCGTTGTGTTTTGAAGATAAGAATGACTCTTATGTGATAAAAGACACAACTGCAAAAACAGGTACACTTTCGGGAAACACCGTAGTTTTTAACTTTACATATGAGAGAATAAAAGACGGCTATCCCGTGTGGGGAAATGATGCAACCGTAAGTGTCCTCATTGCCGGGGACAAGCCTTTAATATCAAATCTCAATTCCAACTGGGATTATGAAAGCGTATTTCATAAAGCAGATAAGATTGCAGAAAATCCTGAAGAAAGTTATCTTGAGAAATTTCCTGTGGAAATGGTATACAAAAATAAATTCAATGTATATAAATTAAGTACAGAAGAAGATATGAATACTCCTTCTCTTGTATATCGTTTCAAAGACAATAATGCAGGGTATATTCTTGCAGATTCGGGAGAAGTGTTCCAACCCAAAAAGAATAATGTGATGTTTAATGCCGCCATGAAAGAGGAGATGTCTGCCGATTCTGCCACAGGCGGTGCATTGAGAGGAGATCTTGCTCCCGAGGAAATCGCCCGTATAGAGGAAATTTCTTCACTTATAAGTGCAGATGATGCATATAAGATTCTGAGTGATAATAAACATCTTTCCATTGACGAAAAGTTCGTACTTAATTCAAGTTCATTGTTTAAGAAAAATTATCAGGAGGATGAATATTCGAGAACCGTTTCACTGGGCTATTCCACTGATGCAAAAAGCGGGGATATATATGCAACTCTTGATGCAAAAAGCGGTGATATAATCTCTTATTCGAGAAGTGTGTACGGACCTGATGTATGGAACAGAGATGTATCTGTTAAAGAAAATGAAAAAACTCAGGCCTTTGACAGAATGGAAGCGTTTGTGAAAGATGCTGCAAAGTCATATATCCACCAATACAGACTTAAAGGGGATAATACATACAATCTCCGCCTGGAAAAGACATACGAAAGATATATCGACGGAGTCCGTTATATAGACAATACAATAAGCGTAAGTTATGATTTGGGCGAGGATTTCATTTCGGGTTACAATATTTCTTATACAAAGGAATTCAAAAACCTTCCTTTGGTTAAAGATGCAATAGAACAGAACAAAGCGGAAGAAATCATCTTCACTCTTTATCCTCTCAGACTTTCTTATATGAAAGGCGAGGATGGATATTATCTCTGTTTTGGAAATGAGTCAAATCGTAATGCAGAAATCTTTGCCATAAACGGAGAAAAAATATCATATAACTCAAGAGAAGTAAATCTTACAGAGTATAAAGATGCTGACAATCACTGGGTAAAGGATATTGCAGATAGCCTTATGAATGTAGATATCGGTTTTGAAAACGGTATCTTAAATCCTGATGAAAAATGCACACAGAATGATTTTTTGAGGATTATGATGTGTGCGGTGAATAAATCCACATATTATCTTACATATACCGATGAAGATTTGTATTCAAGATTAAATAGCAGAAAATATGTTCTTGAAGAAGAAAAAAATCCTTCGGGTAATGTAGCCAGAGAAGATGCATTTGTATATACCGTGAGAATGATGAACCACGAAGAAATAGCGAAACTTAAGAGTATATTCAAAACTGATTTTGCCGATAACAGTGACATTTCTCCTGACAAAATCGGATATGCGGCAATCCTTAAGGGAATGGGGCTTATATCCGGTGACGGAATTTATTTAAGACCAAAAGAGGATATTACAAGGGCAGAAGTTATAAGTATGGCATACAATTATATAACCAAATAAATAATAAGGAAATGTAAAAAAACTCCAGATCGCAAAAAGGCATAGAGTAAGCCAAAATCAAAGCCCTGAAATCACAACAAAACTTATAAATTA
>JAZSJF010000397.1:0-3167 GCA_045534195.1 Clostridia bacterium
ATGCCGCTGCTACTGAGGACTCTCTCGGATACGAAAGCTTCAGTGCTCTTACAGGTAAGTCTCAGTATTACACAGGAGATATTGTAAGAGATTATCATCCTGAAAATGAAAACTACGGATTTACAATTAAGTATCAGGGGGATTTGTTTATCTTTCTGAATACAATCAAGTATACAGGCACAAATATGCTTACCCAGTCACAATTTGACTGGCTGGAGGAACTACTTGATGCAAATACCGAAAATACAGTTTATCTCTATTTTCATTGGCCGTTAAGTGCATTTTCGGGATCGTATATCATTGATTCAGAAACCTACGACAAAAACGGAGTTTCTCATACAAACACATCCGCTTCTTCCAAGCTTGAGGACGGATATCAACTTTGTACAATGATGAAATCCATCATTAAGGGGAGACAGAATGTGGTATATATAAGCGGACATACGCACTATTCGAACCTTAATCAGTTTATGAGAAACAACGTATCAGGCGAATACAACTACCAGATAAATATTAATGACTATAACGATACATACGGACCTGTGATAAACGTGGGCTCCAGTGCAATGACGAATGTTTCTGATTTGTCAGAGCAGGATTCGGTGGATGCAACTGCAGAATCAGCCCTTATGAGAGTATTTGATGACAGAATGGTATTTGAGTCATTTGATGTACTTACCATGCAGTATCAGGCTTATGCAACCTATGTTTCAGATGTTGCATCACATAAATACGATACAACATTTATTGATGCAAAATACAATGGAGATGTTCTTGAAAGCATAAATTTCACTATAGAGGATAACAAAAAGGCAGATGTGTATTTTGTGATGTATCAGGGTGAAAGAATGATTTTTTCTGACAAGGCAGAATATACAGAGGGTGGAGTATATACCCTGGATATAGGAATGACTATTCCGTCTGATGCGGTGACGAACCTCTTTGTCTGGGAGAATGAATCAAATGCGCCACTCTGTAAGAGTGCAATCATAACTAAACAATAAGAAGATTTTTTCATATCTCAAAGAAGGACTGTCTCACTGTGTGTTGATATAATCATGTGAAGGTAGTCCTTCTTATTTTGGTTTAAAAATAAAACAGGAGCAGTTTTCAGTTATATGTATATCAATGGTTCTGATATACAATTTTATGGTATTATATACAATTGACATTTTTATTTGTTTAGTTTAGTATAAAGGTATAATACTTTATGGTAAGGAGAATGAAAATGAAAAAATTATTATCATTGTTTCTTTCAGTATTGATGATTATGGCTCTTTTTGTACCAATGGGTACATATGCCGATGATTCAATCAAGGTTGTAATTGACGGTGTTAATCAGGCTTACGATGTTATGCCGGTTATAGTAAACGACAGAACACTTGTTCCTATGCGCGGTATTTTTGAAGCACTTGGTGCAGAGATTAACTGGGACGATGCTACAAAGACCGTTACAGGTACAAAGGGTGATGTGAAGATTATCCTTCAGATAGGAAATGCAGTTGCCAAGGTGAATGACAAGGATGTTACCCTTGATTCTCCTGCAGCAATTGTTTCTTCAAGAACAATGGTTCCTGTAAGATTTATTTCCGAAGCAATGGGATGTAAGGTAAACTGGATAGGTGACACTCGTACAGTAGACATTTCTTCAAAGTCAGGAATGGCAGTTCTTAAGAGTGATGTTCACAGAAATGTACCTACAACTTTTGAAAAGTCAAATGCTCTTGACGACTTGTATTACTTCCCGCAGGGCGGAAAGGCTATGGATGAAATCTTTAAATCCCTCCAGGGTGCAAAAGAAATCTATTCAATGAAAGACCTTAAAGAAAGAATCAAAAACAATGGCGCAGACTACGGCGAAATGGAATTTACTCAGGTTGACGGAAAAGAAACCTTAAGAATTACCACGAATTCTGTTCCCGAGTCACAGTCAAAGGCTATCCTTAAGGATCCTACAGCATTTAAAGACAGATTTAATGGCGGAGATCTTCTTCTCTTCACATTTAAGTTAAGAACTGTTTCAGGTGGCGGAGAAGACGGCAAGGGTAAGATTCAGATTCAGGTAGAGCATCCTGAAACATATCAGAAGATGCTCTTTGAATATGCTTCCGCAGGAAATGAATGGGAGCAGATTTACCTTCCACTCGAAGGAAAACAGGATCATTACTCAATGGGTATAAGATTTGGTTTCTTCGCTCCTCAGGTAGTGGAAATCACAGATTTTCAGGTGCTTGATTTCGCAGGAACAGAATATACAATTTCTGACCTTCCTATGACAGGCGGAGAAACATATCCTGAACTTGATGAAGGTGCAGAGTGGAGAACACAGGCTCTTAAAGATATCGAAGCAAACAGAAAAGGCGATTTCTCCGTAGTGGTTAAGGATAAGGATGGTAATGTAATCCCAAATGCAGAAGTAGAGTTCGATATGTTTGAACATGAATATCAGTTTGGTGCTTCAACAAACAACAAAATATATACAAATGACGAATATGCAAAGAGATTTGCAGAAAACTTCAACACAATGGTTGTAGAGCATACAATGAAGTGGGGACCATACGAAGAAGATACAGGCAATCCAAAAGCGGCAAGGAGAACAGTTGACGGAGCGAGGGCAGCCGGTGTTAAGTATTTCAGAGGCCATACACTTATCTGGGAAAGAGATTTAAGTTCATCAGGTGCATCTTATCTTACACCTGCATATATGTTTGAAGATGAAATGCTCTTAAACAGACCGAAATTCGATGCGACAGTAGAAGCATTTATCAAGGAAATGTGTGAAGCATTCCCTGAAATGGACGACTGGGATGTTGTAAACGAACTTACATACTATGATGCTTTCAGACAAAAAGTCGGCGACGAAGCAATGATTCAGTGGTTTGACTGGGCAAGGAAGTATTCACAACCGGGCACAGACCTTTATTACAACGAAACCCATGGTGTATGGGAATACAAGGATGAATTCTGGGGATACCTTGACTTCTTTAAGAAGAATAATGTAGATATTGATGCAATCGGTATCCAGTCACACAACAATGCAGGAAGATACTTCCCACAACCTACAGAAGTTAAGGCAGTGTATGACAGAATTGCTAATGAGTACGGCTTGAAACTTAAAGTAACAGAATTCTCATGTTCGCGTCCTGATGCATATCTTCAGGCGGCAC
>JAZSJF010000150.1:0-2098 GCA_045534195.1 Clostridia bacterium
GGAAGCCATTCTGTTATACCTTCCACAATGCCGAGTATTACGGCAAAAATAATCAATATACCCATATTCTTTCTCTCCTATATTGAAAAGGAGATGTAAAAAACATCTTTTTTGCATCTCCTTTTTATATTATTCTTCTGCTACATCAGTTTCTTCTGTTGATTCTCCTGAATCTTCTTCTGATTCTTCGTCCTCTTCGGGAAGTTCTCCTCTTTCAAAAGCATCAAAAGCATCCTCTGTTTCTACAATCCAGTTTGGCGTTTCAACAAGTTCTTTATTTACCTGATAATACTGGAGAGGTTCCTGACATGAAAGTTTGTCAAAAGGAATACCGTTGATATAAGCATCCACCATATCTGCAGTCTGTCTGCCGATAACACGGTATACAGGTTTTACTGTAGTGAATTTCGGTGAAATAAGCATTTCTTCATCTGCCACATATACTACAGTACGTGCACCTTCTGTTTCAAGAAAATCCTTTACATCCTTAAGTGAACTTTTTGAAACAGGATCGCCTGATACATAGATAGCATCCACACCTACAACTACATCTTTTCCGTTAGGATATACTGCAGAACCGTCATATGGTGAAATCACCGGAAGAGATGAAGGATCTATATAGTATATAAGATCTGATGCTGCCTTATGACCTTCAAACTGATTTGATATAATAGATTCAACATAAGGAATGGAACTTGTATTCATATAATCCTTGAAATCATTGATTTCCATTATATTCTCCACTTCACTGGTGTTGTATATTATACCAAGATTATTGAGTTCGCCCGGCAAATCACTTAATATGTAGTTGATAACAGAGTCAGGTGCCACAGAATCTGTCACACCTGTAACTGATCCGGGAGTAGTTTTGCTTGTCATAATCTGCTCAGAAATAGGATTCTTCACCGCCATAAAAAACACCGGGATTTCTCCCTTTGAACTGCTCTTGGCTGCCTGGGTGGCTTCGACACCCACAGAAACGATTATGTCCACATGGTCAGAAACAAATTTATCCACAATGGAAAAAAGCGCTGCTTCATCTTCTTTTGCCCACTGAAAATCAATCTGAAGTCTGTCTGCGTATTCATACTCCTTCATCTTTGTAATAAAAGCATTTCTTGCCTGAGTATGTTCTTCCTTATCCTCATACTGTACCACGCCTATCTTGATAGGTTTATCCGATTCGATAAGGGTAGTAACTTCCGCACAGGAACAAAATGCACATACAATCATTGATAATATCAATAAAACCGATAATATTTTTTTCATAACAATATCATCCTTTCTATACCATATATATTATAACAGAATGTCCCGTTTTGTCAATTGTTTTGTATATCCTTGCCAAACATATGTGACTTAAACATCAATTTTGGTGAAACAAAAGCAAAAAAACTATTTACATTCATATTTGTTTTTGATATAATGAGTGTATAAATCTATGTGATTATCAGGAGGGTATTATGAAAAAAGTTATTTCTTTGCTGATTGCATTGGTTATGATGATAGGTATGACTTATCCTATCACCTCTATGGCAGACGACGGCATAAACATAATCATCAACGGCCAGGTGCAACAGTATGATCAGATGCCTGTTATAGTAAACGGCAGAACTCTGGTTCCTCTCAGAGGTATTTTTGAAGCGCTTGGCGCAGTTGTTTCGTGGGATGATTCTACAAAGACAATCATCGGTGTAAAGGCTACCAAATCCATCGTTCTTCAGATAGACAACACCTTTGCATCTATCAATAACGAGGCTACAACACTTGATGTTGCACCATCTATTATGAACTCAAGAACTATGGTTCCTGTAAGATTTGTTTCTGAAGCATTGGGTGCAGATGTTCAATGGGATGGAAATACAAGAACTGTTACCATCACAAGCCCTGACGGCGATGTGCTTGAAAATGACTACAGACCTGCAGCCCCGGGCACAGAAATACTTAACGCAGGTACAGTTATCGTATCAAACGATGACTTTCTCAAATCCAAATGCAATAACGGAAAGATTTCTACAATTGAATTCAAAGACGGTGTACTTGAAATGGTAATGACAGGAACTCCGGAAAATGACAATAAGGTAAACCTTTCTTTCCC
>JAZSJF010000261.1:0-5096 GCA_045534195.1 Clostridia bacterium
ACTTCTGCCCACAAGTACGGAAATACTTAAATTGTTTTCATAAAAAAGCGACTTTATGGCAGAGGCATATTCATAAATTGTCATTCCCAAAGATTTGAAATTCTGACCGGATACTACTATGCCGAATTCTGCAAGACCGACTTTAAACAAGCCGTGACTGTATTCATCTCCGATGAAATTAAACAGTTTTATAAACATAAAGTTTTCTATCTGGTCATAGGATGCTACCTTACCCGAAAGATATTCTTCTGTGGTTGCATCGTAGGAAACGGTTATATAATAGTAATTTTCACTGTCTGTACGGGGAGAACTGGATTTTTGCATAAACATGGAGTAGAAGGAGTTTTCTCCCTGATGAAGATTGTTCAAAAATGCATACTGCATAAAATGAAGATACAGTTTTTGCTTGTCCAGATTTTCTTTTGCTCTGTCAAGAAGGGCATAGAGTTCTCTTGACTGCGATGTGTCGGGAAGATACCCCAGTACAGAGGGGGCTATTATATTTTCTGCATTTTCCACATGTCCGCAAATTACAAACAAGGTGGATTTTGACAGTCTTTCTGCTTCGGATATAATCTGATTTGAGTCAATATTTTCGGAAGAATACTCACACAGAACAAGATGAACCTCAGACATCTTTATTACATTTATAGCAGAAGTGGTATCCTGACACAGACCTATAATGTTGAAATCATAGGTTCTTCTGGAAATTATTGTTCTTAAGTTTTCTATATCAGATTTTTTTGAATTTACTATAAGAATTTTGAGCATATTTATTTAATCTCCGACATTATAAGTGCAATAACTGCGCATGCAGTGTGAAAATCATCCCTTCGAACCCTTAATTCAGAATCAAAACTTTCCGGGAAGAAATTGTATCTGTTCTTTGAAAGTCTGGAAGGTGAAAGGTTATTGAAGGCATCATAGCATTCATATATAACACCGTCATTTTTGTACCATTTTGTAATGGCAGAAAGGATTTTTTCCTTTAATGCTTCACACGGCTTTTTCAGTCCTGCTTCGTGCATTCCCATAAGTGCAAAATAGTTGTACATAGGAAACATTGCACCGTACCACATATCATTTTCGAATTTTTCATCTGAGTGGGGTAGTGAAGGTATTCCGGCTTCGCATACAAATCCACCGTCTTCGTCAAAAAGTTCTGATGAAAGAGCCTTGAGTGTTTTGGAGTCACAAACACCGGCAAAAGCAGGCATAAATGCAGCAATTGTCTTTACCTTTTTGAAAGCACCGCCTGATGTGAATCTGTCGTAGAAGAAATTGTCTTCTTCGTCAAACAGTTTGGTATTAAGACTCTTTTTGATTCTGTCATATACCACATCCCAGTATAAGAATTCTCCCTGACGGTCAAGAATCTTCGCTATTTCTCCCATAGAATGGGCTTCTTTTGCCATAAAGGATGTGAAATCAAGGGCTTCAACAGGGGAATTATCTTCCAGTCGGGGAGAGCCTTCCATATCACATTCGTTGATGTTTATGAAGTTTCCATTTGAATCTGCATTCCAACTGAAAAGGAAGTCCTTGTTGTAGTCTTTGTTTTCTATAATCCACTGCATATATTTTTTCAGTTTATCATATATGGACATAAGAAATTCTTTGTTTTCTGTGACTTTATATGTTTCAAGTGCCATCCATGCTATTACAGGATAGTGAAGGGCGCTTTTTGTCCTTCCGTAGGTGTCATTTTTCAGAATTCTTCCTGAATTTTCTTCAAGTTCAATAATTGTATTAAGTCCTTCTTCCGCTTTGTCATCAAGATATCTTCCTGCGAGAGATGACAATGCCCAGTCGGCATAATCAGAGTTTTCACTGTCTGTACGGGATATGGCTGACCATATTCCGGTATAGAGTCCGCCACCTGACATATATGATGCTTTCATTACAGAAAAGCACTTGTAAAGAAGTCTTTCCGTATCCGGATTATCCAGTGAAACTATAGGAAGTTTCTCGAAGAAACTTAATTTCTTTGAGATTTCTCTGTTTATATCAAGTTCAAGTACGGCTTTTGCTTCTTTTTCGGAGTGTTTGGAGCAACTTAAAACAGTATATGTATAGTCTTCGCTGTCCTTGGACAATACGGTAACAGTTTCCTTGCCGATTGTATAGATTTTAAGATAGTCGGTTTTGTATTCTTTCACACTTTTTTCAAATGTGATGTGAAATGTCGCAGTTTTCGGATATCTCATAAGAATGGCAGACTGTGTTGCGAAAATAATATCCAGTTGAGTTGAGGTGGTGTCGTCTTCAAGTATATTTGCCTTTATAATATCTGATGCTACCACATCAAAGTCAATGCTCAGGATATTTGAAAATGTAAAGTAAAAAGAAAAACTCTCAGGTCTGCGGAATTCCACACCCAGTTTATCTCCCAGAAGATTTCCTACAAGACTCATTTTTGGTGTACATGCACCGTCTAATGCAGAAAATGCAAATAATGCACCCTGCCCCCATATATTAGGTAAATTCATATCCAAAACCTCCGTTATCTATAAATTTTATAGTTATTTCTATATATTTTAACATATTTACTGCATATAGTCAACACAGATATGCAAAAGAAAAACCCATCTGATTTGTATCAAATGGGATGTTTGTTTAATATTCTAAAGTTCCAGAAGTCCGTCGGGAAGTTTCACTCTGATAAATGATTCTTCCATATTTACTTCAAGTATAAATTCCTTTGCGGCAGGGAGAAGAAGGTTCTTTTGCCCTTTTCTTTTTATTTCGTATATATCGGTTGCGCCATATGAGAGAACATCAGATACAATGCCGTATTCTGTATTTTCGTCAATGACTTTCATTCCGATAAGGTCTGCAACATAGTGTGCACCCTCTGTAAGGGGAGGCATATCCTCTTTTCTGACATAAAGAATCATATTCTTCATTTTTTCTGCCATTTCAATGGATGTGATTTTGTCAAGATGAAGAATCACCATATTCTTCTGATATTTCACATTGGTAATTTCGTACTTTGTCATATCATCAGTATAAACATAGTCGATTTCTTCAAATATCTCAGGATAATCCGCCCATGGAACAACCTTAATGTCGCCCCTGAGGCCATGAGTATTAACAATTTGCGCTAACTCTAAATATGATTGTTCCACCGGCACAATTCTCCTTTACTGCATAATTTCAACAATAACCTTCTTGTCTTCTTTCTGAGAAGCAGCCTTGATAACGGTTCTTATTGATTTTGCAATTCTTCCTTGTTTGCCTATTACCTTACCCATATCGCTTTCGTTGACTCTGAGTTCAAGCACGAGGGCGTTGTCTTTTTCGACTTCGGTAACAGAAACTTCATCGGGGTAGTCTACCAATGATTTAGCAAGAAAAGTTAAAAGTTCTTTCATAAACAAATCACCCCTCAAAATTTTGAAAGCATTATTTTATAACGCCGCATTTCTTAAGCAAAGCCTTAACAGTATCTGTAGGCTGAGCACCGTTACCTAACCATTTCTGAGCCTTTTCAGCATCGATGTTGATTTCGCCAGGATTCTTGTTAGGATCGTATGTGCCGATTTCTTCGATAAATCTGCCATCTCTTGGGTATCTTTCATCAGCAACTACTACTCTGTAGAAAGGAGCCTTCTTAGCACCCATTCTTCTCAAACGAATTTTTACCATTGTGTTTTCACCTCCGTAAATTTTTTAAACAATATTTCACAGCCTATCTCATAAACCTTCCAAGACCGGGCATTTTTGCCAGTTTTTTGAGTTTTTTGGGATTGCTGAATTGTTTCATCATTCTGGTCATCTGTTCAAACTGCTTTAAGAGAAGATTGACTTCGGCTACCTGAGTGCCGCTTCCCTTTGCGATTCTCTGCTTTCTTGATGAATTTATAATTTCAGGTTTTTCTCTTTCTTTTTTTGTCATGGACTTGATGATTGCTTCTACATGTCCAAGTTTCTTTTCGTCTATTGATGCACCTTTCAAAGCCTGAGCATTCACACCGGGAATCATACCGAGAATATCCTGCATAGAGCCCATTTTTTTGATTTGTTGCATCTGATCAAGATAATCATCCAGAGTAAATGTCTGCTCACGGATTTTCTTTTCAAGTTCAAGAGCCTGTTTTTCGTCAAAGGCTTCCTGAGCCTTGTCAATGAGAGTAAGAACATCTCCCATACCGAGAATTCTTGATGCCATTCTGTCAGGATGAAACATATCGAGATCGGTAAGTTTTTCGCCCTGACCGGCAAATTTTATTGGTTTTCCGGTAACGGCTCTAACGGAAAGTGCCGCACCGCCTCTTGTGTCACCGTCAAGTTTGGTAAGTACCACACCGGTAACTTCAAGTCTTTCGTTAAATGTTTCTGCTACATTAACTGCGTCCTGACCTGTCATTGCATCTATGGTAAGAAGTATTTCTGAAGGGCATACACTTTCTTTGATGTTTACCAGTTCGTCCATAAGTTCTTCATCAATGTGAAGTCGGCCTGCAGTATCTATGATAACTATGTCATTTGCATATTTCTGAGCATGTGCTACTGCTTCTTTTGCGATATGCACTGCATCTGTACTTTCGTCAATGGAAAATACGGGTATTTCAAGACTTTCTCCTACAACTTTGAGTTGTTTTCTTGCAGCGGGACGGTATACGTCACATGCTACAAGTATAGGTCTTTTGCCGTTTTTCTTGAAGTATCCGCCGATTTTTGCGGCAGAAGTAGTCTTACCTGCACCCTGAAGACCAACCATCATAATGACTGTAGGGCCTTTGGATGAATAATTTATTTTTGAAGTTTCGCCGCCCATAAGTGCAGTAAGTTCTTCGTTTACAATTTTTATAACCTGCTGACCGGGAGTAAGACTTTCCAGTACATTTTGCCCGATAGCCTTTTCGGATACAGTGTTTATAAAGTCCTTTACGACTTTGAAGTTAACATCTGCTTCAAGAAGGGCAAGTTTTACCTCACGCATTGCGGCTTTTAAGTCGCTTTCGGAAATTTTGCCTTTGCCACGGAGTTTCTTGAATGTATCCTGAAGTCTTTGTGATAGATTTTCAAATGCCATACCGCAATCCTCCTTCTAAATATATATTTCTTCTATAAGCTAAGTCGGAGGCCAAGCG